>JAOZQB010000060.1 GCA_029932445.1 Bacteroidales bacterium
AAAATTATCGGCAAAGAAACGCACGAAAAAAATGCACATTCTAAAATCTTAACGGTTTTTATCGAAGAAATTTTTAAAAAAGAAAATATTAATGTTAAAGAAATTGATGCCGTTGCCGTGAGTAAAGGACCGGGTTCATATACAGGCTTGCGAATTGGTGTTTCGGCGGCAAAAGGCATTGCATACGGTGCCGGGCTTCCGCTTATTTCGGTTAGTACTTTGCAAAATATGGCATGGGGAGCTAAAAGCAAATTAACCGTAAATAATAATGACTTATTGGCTCCCATGATTGATGCCAGAAGAATGGAGGTTTATACGCAATTGTTTGATTGTGATACAAATGCGACAAATGATATTAGTGCGGAAATTATTGATGAGAATTTTTTGAATGATGAATTAATAAATAAAAAAATATATTTTTTCGGTGACGGAGCATCCAAATGCAAAGAAATTATAACACAAAAAAATGCCGTATTTATCGATAATTTGCATCCTTCCGCAGATTATATGATACCGTTTTCCGAAAAGGCATTTAAAGAACAAAAATTTGAAGACCTTGCTTATTTTGAGCCCTTTTATTTAAAGAATTTTGTAGCAACAATTCCCAAAAAAAATATTTACGGATAAAAAAGCAGTAACAGATTATTTCTGTCATTGAGATAATAATAAAAACAGATTTTATAAAAATAAATTATTAAAAATGAATACAAAAAATAAAGGTTTTAATACCAAGCTTGTTCATGCGGGATCGTATGACGATGTTTTCGGAAGTGCAACTACACCGATTTACCAAACATCAACGTTTATGTTTAAAAATGCACAACACGGGGCCGATTGTTTTGCCGGAAAATCTGACGGTTATATTTATACCAGAATCGGAAATCCGACAATTAACGCTTTCGAAGATGCAGTGGCAGAACTGGAACACGGTTTCGGCGGAGTTGCAACAAGTTCGGGTATGGCTGCCGTATCAACAGTTTATATGGCATTGCTCGGAAAAGATAAACACATTGTTTGTTCGTCATCGGTTTACGGACCTTCAAGAGGTGTATTGGAACGTGATTTTTCTCGTTACGGTGTAGAAATGACATTTATTGACACATCTGATTTACAACAAATTAAAGATGCAATAAAAGATAATACAAGCGTTTTGTATATTGAAACACCAACCAACCCGACCATGCAAATTACCGATATTGAAGAGGCATCAAAAATTGCACATCAACACGGTGTTACTGTTGTTGTGGATAATACCTTCTCAAGTCCTTATCTTCAAAATCCCTTGGTTTTGGGTGCCGATGTTGTATTGCATTCAATTACGAAATATATTAACGGCCATGCAGATATCGTCGGCGGAGTTATTGTTGCCAAAGAAGAAGCGATGTATAAAAAAATCAGAGGTCAAATGATTTACCTCGGCGGAAATATGGATCCTCATCAAGCATACATGACCCACAGAGGTTTGAAAACCTTGAGTCTCAGAATGGAAAAAGCAGAAGAAAATGCCATGAAAGTTGCCGAATATTTAGAAAAACATCCGAAAGTTGAATGGATTTTATATCCCGGATTAAAATCGCATCCGCAACACGAATTAGCCAAAAAACAAATGAAAGGTTTCAGTTCAATGATTAGTTTCGGCTTAAAAGGCGGATTAGATGCCGGACGAATTGTTATGGATAATGTGCATCTTGCCGGATTAGCGGTATCTTTGGGCGGCGTTGAAAGTTTAATTCAACATCCTGCTTCAATGACGCATGCCGGAATGAGCAAAGAAGCTCGCGAAGAAGCCGGAATTACCGACGGATTGGTTCGTTATTCCGTAGGAATTGAAAATGTTGAAGATATTATTGAAGATTTGGAACAGGCAATGGCTAAAATTTAATACCGGAAAATTTTCCGATTTATTAACTCGCATAATTCATACGATTTTTCTCAGTCTGCATCAAGGCGACAAGTCCTGCGGTTGTATATTGATACTGCAAAGGGCTTGCAACGATGAGGCAGGCTGAGAAAAACGTACCTTTGGTGAAAATTTTATCCCCAAATTTTGCGTATTCTCTTTTTGACAAAAATTTCTGCTTAACAGCAAAATAGATATTGAATTTAAAATTTTCATGAATAATACGGGTTAAAAATCAAAAAGTCATCGTATCTTTTTTTAATACGATGACTTTTTATTTTCAATTATTGAGTTAAAACTCTGCAACTCCGGTGCAGCTACTTTAGTTTCTATAAATACTTTTTGAATATCGAACAATGATTAACAATTTAAGAAATATGAAGTTTAGCAGAAATAAGAAGTAAACATTGTGCAAAATATGATGATTTTTTTACTTCACAAATCCTTAATCCTTAATCCTTGTTCTCAAATCAACTCATAAATTTTTGTTTTATTTACAAATATTTCCGACCATCCATTTAGTTTCACCGGTACTCGGGTCAAAAGCATGAAATGAACCGTTAATATTTGCAATCACATATCTTCCGTTAAAATAAAAATCATAAAGACGACAATCTTTTCCGCTTTTTTGGACTTCGTATTTTATTCTTCCTTCTGTTTTATCAATACCGATTAAATAATTCAAATTATCGGAAGTGAATTTTTTTCCGAAAGTTATAATATTTTGTCCCGATTGAACAATTACGGGACCGTCCCACCATGTTACATCCTCAAAGCCGAGCGGAAGATTCCAAATTTCCTTTTTTCCTTTTTTTGCAATGACGGAAAAAACGTCTTTGCTGCTTTTCTTTTTCTTTTTTACCGTATAAGTTATATTTCCGTCTTCAACAGTATTTACATGAATATATCTGCCGGGTCTGTTTTTTAATTTAAATTTAAAACGGTCTTTTTTTAAATCAAGATTACTAAAATCAATAATCCATTTATTATCATCACTTGTTTCAAAATAAAGCTTATTGTCGGAAAAAAAATATCTGTCAACTTTATCACTTAAAGAAAAAGTTTTGATTTCGGAAAGATTTTCTTTATTATAAATACTGATTGTGAAATCTTCTTTTGCAATACAAATATATTCTTTATTAACAACAAACAGTTTCGGTTTTTTCTCTTTGTTAATTTGAATTGATTGTAACCGTTCTCCTGTTTTTCCGTCAATTATTTGTAAAAAATTTTGACTGTTTTCAATATTTAATCCGATTGTAACAATATCAAGAAAGGCATCGTTGTTATTATCAATCGGATAACCGCCGTCTTGATAATAATTATATTTAAAAGTTCCGTAATAATAATCATCATCGGTATTAAGAACAGTGCTGTTTTTATTGCTGTATATCAGTGAAGAAATAATTCCGAAGGCAATCATTGTAAAGGTAATAATAACAGAAATTTTAGTGTATTTTTTTGACTTCCCCGTAATATTACGAATGTAATTATTTGTCGAAAATTCAATTTTATTAACCGACCCGCAATATTCGCAAGTAACGATTTCATCCGTTTTTTTAACGTTTAGTTTTGCTCCGCAATTGTTACATTTAAAAACCATGATGAATATTTATGAGTTATCAGGTTATTACTCAGCTTATCAGAGTACCGATTTCTTCTCCGGCAATCACTTTTTTAAGATTTCCGACTGTATCCATATCAAAAACATAAATCGGCATGTTATTTTGTTGACACATGGTAAAAGCCGTTAAATCCATCACTTTAAGTTCTTTTTCAATGACTTCGTTGAAAGAAATATTCGTGAATTTTGTTGCATTCGGGTCTTTTTCCGGATCGGCAGTGTAAACACCGTCAACGCGAGTTCCTTTCAATAATGCATCAGCTTCAATTTCCAAAGCTCGTAAGGCGGCACCCGAATCGGTCGAGAAATACGGATTGCCTGTTCCGCCCGTTAATAAAGCAACTTTGCCTTGTTTGAATGCACTTATTACTTTGGCTTTTGCATAGCGTTCGCCGACGGGTCCGGTATTAAAAGCGGTAAATAATTCAACATCTTGTCCGACGGCTTCAAACGCCGAAGCCAATGCCAAACCGTTAAGGATGGTTGCCAGCATGCCCATATAATCACCTTTTACACGGTCGAAACCAAGCTCAACACCGCCCAAACCTCTGAAAATATTGCCGCCGCCGATAACAATCCCGATTTCAACACCTTGTTCGGCAACGTCTTTTATTTGTTTAACATAAGAATTCAGAACATCGGTATCAATACCCGTTCCTTCTTTTCCGGCAAGAGATTGCCCGCTGAGTTTTAATAATATGCGTTTGTATTTCATTATATTAAGTTATAAGTTGAAAGTTTGTAAAGTTATAAAGTTTTGGAAAAAAGTGAAGAGTTGAAAGAAGAAAGTTGAAAGGGAAAATGCTTACTCCTTTCAACTTTTCACTTTTCACTTTCAACTTTTATACTAATTTTGTACCGAATAACACAAGTCAAAAATACAAAATATTTAAATTACAAACAACTTTATGGACACAGTATTAAGCGGAATTCGATCAACGGGAAATCTTCATTTGGGAAATTACTTCGGCGCGGTAAAGAATTTTATTAAAATGCAAGAAGAAAATAATTGTTATTTTTTTATTGCCGATTATCATTCTTTAACCACCTATCCTACACCGGAAGATTTGCATAACAGCGTAAAATCCGTGCTGGCAGAATATTTGGCAACGGGATTAAATCCGGAAAAATCGGCAATATATGTGCAAAGTGATGTTCGTGAAATCCCCGAATTGTATTTACTTCTGAATATGAATGCTTATGTGGGCGAATTGGAACGCACGACTTCTTTTAAAGATAAAGTAAGAACACAACCGAATAACGTAAATGCCGGTTTGCTGACTTATCCGGTTTTAATGGCGGCAGATATTTTAATACATAAATCGCATAAAGTTCCCGTAGGGAAAGACCAGGAACAGAACTTGGAAATGGCGCGAAAATTTGCCAAACGTTTTAATCATATGTATAAAGTTGATTATTTTCCGGAACCGCAACCCTATAATTTCGGGGAGCAATTGGTAAAAGTTCCCGGATTGGACGGAACAGGCAAAATGGGCAAAACAGCCGGTAACGGAATTTATTTAATTGATGAAGATAAAGCGATACAAAAAAAAGTGATGCGTGCCGTAACCGACAGCGGACCGACGGAACTGAATTCGCTGATAAGCGAGCCGATACAAAATTTATTTACTTTAATGAGCTTGGTTTCAACACCCGATACGGTTGAATTTTTTAAAGAAAAATATGCAAATTGTGAAATACGTTACGGCGATATGAAAAAACAATTGGCGGAAGATATTATTAAATTTGTAACACCGATACGAAAACGTATTCTTGAAATTAAAGAAGATAATGAGTATTTAAGAAAAGTGGCGGAGCAAGGTGCAGAAAAGGCACGTGCAAGTGCTTCAAAAACTTTGAAAGAAGTTCGGGAAATTATCGGGTTCAGAAAATTTTAAAAAGGCAAAATGGTTCACGCAGAGTTCGCAGAATAAACGCAATATTCGCCAAGACTTATTATGCAAAATTAAATTCTTTGCGGTCTTTGTGAATAATTTTGTGAACTATGCGTGAAACAAAAACAAATATAATGAACAATAATCTCGACTATACCGAATTAATCTGCGAGCTTAATCCGAATTTGCAAAAACACGCCGAAGTGCTGATTGCCTATTTGAATGATTTAGGCTTTGAAAGTTTTATGGAAACCGAAAAAGGCATTAATGCTTATATTCCGCAATCCCTTTTCAATAAAGAAGATTTGCATGGTTTAGAAAGCCGCTTCCCGGATTTTAAACTGAAAATTTCGCACCTCATAATTAAAGATGAAAAATGGAACGAAAGCTGGACAAAACATTATTTTGAACCGATTATTTTCGGTAATGAATTAGTTGTTCGGGCATCTTTTCATCCTGAGTTTCCCAATGCAAAAAAAGAAATTATTATAGACCCGAAAACGGCATTCGGAACAGGTTATCACGGAACAACCTATATGCTGATTGAAGAAATCCTCAAACTTGACATGCAAGGAAAAAGTGTGCTGGATATGGGTACAGGAACCGGAATTTTGGCAATTTTAAGCAAAATGCAAGCTTCCGGACGAACCGTTGCCGTTGATAATGACCCGAAAGCAATCATCAATACAAAAGAAAATATTATTATTAACAATACGCCGGATATTGAAGTTCTTGAAGGTGAAATGTCAATCATTAATGAAAGTTTCGATATTATTTATGAAAATATTTGGAAAAATATTGTTATTAACGATATGCCGAAATTGGCAAATTCGCTTAATATGGGAGGCGTTTTGCTGACAAGCGGTTTTTATTATAAAGAATTTAAAGAAGTAAAAAAAGCCGGCGAAAAACAAGGTTTAAACTTTATTTCCGTCCGAGAAAAAGATGATTGGGCAATGGTTAAATTTGTTAAGAGGTAAAGTGTTTGTCCAACGCCTCGCAATAAGAATTGACGCGGCTTTCAAGTTTCTACAAGGTTTGTAAATTACGCTTAAAGTTAAAATTAATTAGACATTTTACAAACTCCATATAGCATTTGTTTTTATTGTGTGTTATGGGGCGTATTTAATAACTTTTAACTGCATTTTGAATTAAGAGTGATTTTTTCTTAGACATTCTTGAACCAAGCCAAAAAGAACCTAATCCAATACTGACAGGTAAATAAAATGAAACCCAAGTATGATTAGATCCACTTTCAAATTTATCGCTTTGATTAAGACCACTACCAAAACCATAAATTACTGATGTTATTCCTGCTATGTATAACAATATACTTCGTTTTTGATAAATCCTTGATTTATTTAAAAGTGACAGACTCTTTGGATTATCAGACAAATCGTTATCTAAATTCTTATATGTTAAGCGTTTCAACTCACCCAATTCAATGTTATAGTAATTTAAACTATTCTTTTCAATATTACTTGTGTAATCCTCATACAATTGATTTGTAGTAATTGAGATATTATTATACCATTTTTTTTCACTTAATTCTACTCTGGTAAATAAATTTGCATTTCCAGTGTAAATTCTTATTGCAAAAATGTTATCTCCTTTATTATTGATTTTATTCGTATTTGCCCAAAAGTCATTATTAGACTTAATAAATTTAACATCGGATAAATCCATTACAATTGAATCTATTCTTATGTATGAAATTTCACTATCCTTCAAAAAGTCTATATTGGTATCAGTAAAAATATTGTCAGAATAAGTATAAACAAAATTTCCAAATTTGGTCTCAATTGATTTTAAAGAATTATAATTCTTTGTAGTAATATCATTTTTAAAAACAGTCTGAACTTGACCATTCATGAGGATGAATTGTAGGACAATACTTAATGTAAATGCTGTTTTTTTCATGCTTTTAATTACGTAATGTATCAATTAATATATATAGTTTATCTTATAAGCCCCATACTTGTATAAACGTAACTATCCGTTAATAACGGTTAGTTACCGTTACTATTAATAATCGGATTTTGCATAAACAACAAAATAAAAAAATCCGCAAATAATGCTTTAAAAAAACACATTGCGGATTAGTTAAATATTTAAAACCGTTATTATACGGTCATAATTTCTTTTTCTTTTTCGGCAATGATGCTTTCAACCTTTTTAATGTATGCATCAATTTTTTCCTGAACTTGAACTTCAGCTCTTTTTTGTTCGTCTTCCGAAAGTCCGTCTTCTTTTAATTTTTTAAAGCCGTCAAGGGCTTCACGACGTGCATTACGAATACTGATTTTACAATTTTCTTCTTCCGACTTAACGAATTTAACCAATTCGAGTCGGCGTTCTTCCGTTAAAGGCGGGACATTAATCATAATACGTTCGCCGTTATTTTGCGGGTTAAAACCGAGATTGGCTTTTTGTATTTCTTTTTCAATCACACTGATTAAAGTTTTATCCCACGGTTGCACAACAATGGTTTGAGCATCCATCGTTCCCACGTTAGCCACCTGATTGAGAGGTGCTCTTTGTCC
Organism: Bacteroidales bacterium; assembly: GCA_029932445.1. Lineage (GTDB taxonomy): Bacteria > Bacteroidota > Bacteroidia > Bacteroidales > JAADGE01 > JAADGE01. The sequence continues at coordinate 7,963 of JAOZQB010000060.1, forward strand.
GTAATTTTCAACCGTAATTCCCGAAAGCATATGCGGATTTGCTTTGCCGGCACGTAATTTTATTAATTCTTGTTGCAGGTGTTCAACTGAACTTGTTAAACCTTCTTCTAATATCTCAAATTGCATTTGAACATCTTCATTCATCGTATTAAATTTTTAATTATTAACGCAAATTTATAAAATTCCTTAAAATAAAGTGGCAAATCTTTAAATTTTATCTTAAAAAACCGATTTGTGAGAAAATAACGGCAAGTATCAATAAATCAAAAATTATTTCTCGTATTAAAGGTCGATTATTTTCTGCAAAATATACCCCAAGCGGAACTGCAGATGTCATCATTAAAATAATAATAAAAGAAAGGTCATTTTTATGAAGAAAAATCAGATAAGTTAATGCCAATAAAAACAACAAAAAATAAAAGATGTAATAATCTTGTATATCGGATTCCGTTGAACGATATTTTCTTAAAATATGAAAAGTAGAGATTAATAAAATAATTATTAAAATGATTCCGGGAATAATTCGGTTCAAATCATATTGAAAATGAATGTTTTTATTAAAAATTATTTGAGATGTATCATAAATTATATTAAAATCGGAATTAATAAAAAAGTAAATTGAGAAAAAGAAAAAGTAAGGAATAAACAGGCCGATTATTGATGTCAGAATTTCTCTGAAATTAAGATTTCTGAAAACCAGTAACCCGATAATGATAACCGGATAAAAGTATATAATTTGAAACCAAAAAAAAGAGGCAACAGAAAGTGAAAAGCCGGCATTGAAAAAATCAAAAACAGCAAGATTTTTTCTTAATGATTTTATAATAAAATTAATTGTAATTAAAAAGAAAAAAAGGGAAACAGAGACTTGTAAAACATCATAAAAAGGGAGAGAAAATCCTGCAAGGATTAAAAAAATAAATCCGTGAAGATGTTGAAAAGAATTTACAAGTTTAAGATTACGAATTAGTTGATTAAAGAAAAAACTGACAACAGATAAAAATACGACGGAAAGAATGATGTAATAAAGTTTAAAATAAACACCTTGAATTAAGTTTAAAATTTGGCTGTAAATAAACGGATTATCAATGGTTAAATTTTTAAAATTGAGGGATTCAGAGTTGAAATATAAAAATGCAAAAGCAATAATCGGATAGAAAATTACAATCAGCGGATTTTTGCTTTTGAAAAATTTCAGCATAAGAATAAAATAAAAAGATTGTTTTTCTGATTACAAGAGAACCTGACTGAGCCGTGTCTTAAATATTATCGTCAGATTTATTAATAATCGGAATACATATTTAAAACAAAAATAGATATTTAATTTATATTAACAAACACAGAAAAACCAAAATTTTTAATAAGTGATTTAATGCTTTCCGATAAAGAAGAATTCAATAAACCGGATTTTTTTTTAATTTTGTCAAATAATTTGTATTGCTCAAAGAATAACACCATGCTGAAACAAAATCTCAGTCAAAAATTATTACAACGCTTGTCTCCGCAACAGATTCAATTAATTAAATTATTGGAACTGCCGACTATTCAGCTTGAGCAAAGAATTAAAAAAGAAATTGAAGAAAATCCGGTATTGGAAGAGGGTCATTTGCAAGAAGAAGAAAGTAATGATGATTTAAAAAATGAAACGGAAGAGTCAGATAATGAGTATGATGATGAGTTTTCGATTGAGGATTACATTCCTGATGATGATGATATTCCGGCTTATAAATTAACGGTAAACAATTATTCGAAAGACGATAAAGTGTTTGAAATTCCTTTATCGGAGGGTTTTTCTTTACAAGAACATTTATCGGAACAGTTACGATTAAAAAAACTTACTGAAAGGGAGTCTCTTTTGACGGAATATTTAATCGGAAGTTTAGATGAAGCCGGATATTTAAGAAGAGAACTTGATTCAATTGTTGATGATTTGGCCTTTTCTCAAAATATTTCAACGACAATCGAAGAAATTGAAGGGGCATTGAAATTTATTCAAGATTTGGATCCGCCCGGTGTGGGAGCAAGGAATTTACAAGAAACATTAATTCTTCAGTTAAGAAAAAATTTCAGTTCTGCGGAAGACCAAACCGTAATAAAAATTGTAAAAAATATTTTAGAAAATTTCTTTGAAGAATTTTCAAAAAAACATTATTCAAAAATTGAAAAACGTTTGGGAATTACTTCCGAGGAATTAAAAAAGGCAGTTGATTTAATTTTAAAATTAAATCCGAAACCGGGAAGTAATTATTCATCGGCAATTAACAGGGCTGCACCGCAAATTACGCCTGATTTTATTTTAAAAATTGTTGACGGTGAGCCGATGATATCTCTTAATTCTAAAAACATACCGCCTTTGCGTGTCAGCAGAACGTATGAAGAAATGTTGAGAGGATTGAAAGAGAACAAGTCAAAACAATCAAAATCCGAAAAACAAGCAGTCGGATTTATGAAACAAAAATTGGATTCGGCAAAATGGTTTATTGATGCGGTAAAACAAAGACAAAACACCTTACTTTTAACCATCAATGCCATCATCGGATTTCAAGAAGCTTATTTTTTAAACGGGGATGAAACAAAATTACGCCCGATGATATTAAAAGATATAGCCGATTTGACCGGCTTGGATATTTCTACGATTTCAAGAGTTGCAAACAGCAAATATATTCAAACACATTTCGGAATTTTACCGCTTAAATTTTTCTTTTCCGAAGGAATGGAAACACAGGACGGTGAAACGGTTTCAACACGGGAAATAAAAAATATTTTGCAGGAATGTATTGATAATGAGAATAAAAAGAAACCGTTGACAGATGAAAAATTGGCTCAAATTCTGCAAGAAAAGGGCTATATGATTGCACGTCGAACGGTAGCAAAATACAGAGAACAATTAGGGATTTTAGTGGCACGTTTGAGAAAAGAATTGTAGAATGAAAAAAGTTTCACAAATTATTTCCCTGCTGTTTCATCCCATGTTGCTTACAACATATGCCGTTTTGTTAATGTTTTTTTTGCCGACTTATTTATCATTATATCCGTATAATTATAAGAAAGCCGTTGTTTTAATTATTTTCACGGCAACATTTATTTCGCCTCTTCTAATAATGTTGATTTTGTTAAATGTACGGAAGATAAAATCACTTAATTTAACAGACAGGAAAGAGCGTTTTTTACCCTTTGTTATCGGGTTTGTATTATATTTTTCGGCTTATTTGATAAGCCTTAATTTTCCGGGAGGAACGCCTCTTTATATCAGTGGTTTTGTATTATGTACAACAATTCTTTTACTTATTTTGTTAGTTCTGACATTTAAATTTAAGATAAGTGTGCATATGGCCGGGATGGGCGGATTTATTGGTTTTTTTTATGTGTTTTTTGTTAAAATGAATATCTCCGAGGTCTTATTTACGATTTACGGATTTCATATTCTGATTATACATTTTTTCGTCCTTTTACTCATTATTTCCGGGATCATTGCAAGCGCACGATTATTATTAAAAGCACATAATCCGATACAAATTATTTCCGGGTTTTTTACCGGATTAACAATTGGTTTTTTGAGTGTGTTTTTATATTGACTTCCATCGTTTTGCTCCGATTTCAAATTCTACTAAATCAAAAATGCGTTCAATAACGGTATCAGCAAGTTCTTTAATTGTTTGAGGCTTATTATAAAAAGTCGGTGATGCAGGGCAAATAATACCGCCGGCTTCAGTTACGGTTTTCATATTATTGATATGAATTAAACTTAAAGGCATTTCACGCGTTACCAGAATAAGTTTCTTTCGTTCTTTAAGCATTACATCAGCAATTCTGCCGATGAGGTTTTCTGAAACGCCTGCGGCAATTCTTCCCAGTGTTCCCATAGAACAGGGAATAATTATCAAAAGATCATAAGCCGACGAACCGGAAGCAAACGGAACATAAAAATCATTATTTTTAAAAACCTTAAATCCGAAGTCTGTTAATTTTGTATCGGGCAATTCATTTTTTAAAATTCCGTTTACATTTTCCGAAATCACTATAGCAACTTCCGATAATTGAGATTGTAATTCTGCTGTTTTCAGACGATTTAAAAGGCGTTCCGCATAAATCATTCCTGATGCTCCGGTAATTGCAACAACGATTTTTTTTGCTTTTTGCATTTATTTTATTTTATATCTGAAAACCAAACTTAAGTTATTGTTGTACCAAACAGCCATCGGATCTTTCCGAATATTAAACATTGAATAAGAATATCGCAAACTTGTCGAGATTTTATCGGTTAAATAAAAATCAGCTTCTCCTATCGGTTGAAAATCAAATTGCTTCAGAGAATATGCTGTTTTATCAACAGACGCTTTATAAGTTGTTAATTTAGCCGCAAACAAATATGACGGAGCCACACCGATTGCAATATCAATTTTCGGATGAACTTGCAGGTTAAATAAAAAAGGCATTTCAACATAATGCAAACTTGTGTTAAAAACTTGAGTGGTTGTCCCGTCCGGATTATCTTCGTTTAATACGGCTCCTTTTCCGATATAATAGCTTTCAATTTTCAAGCTTCCGTGTTTTGTCAGAGCTCTGCTGACATAAGCTCCGAGAATTAATCCCGGCTTTTTATATTTATATTGATTATCGCCGTCAATTTGCGATGCACTGATTCCGAGCAACAGCCCTCCTGAAAAATCTCTTTGGGCTTCTGATTTCGAAAACAGAAAAATTAGGATTAGTATTATCGAGTATTTCATAGGTTTGAGAGTTGCTTGATTTATTATATTAAAATTTTTAAGATTATTCTTTAAGTTGCTTTCAGACGCATAGCACCTTTGAGGTGCTTTGCGTCTTTTTATTTATTGTCTGTTTTTTCAGGTTCGTTACAATTTTCGCAATATGTTTTTTTTATAAAATCATTATCTAAAAGTTGAAATGAAATTCCTCCTGAATTTTGAGAGGAAAATAATTTGCAAAACCGGACTTTATTCATATTTACGGCATTCAACATTATTGTTTTATAATTTGACCTTTTTGTCAGTTTTGTATTGACTATCGTTAAGTTCAAATAATAAAACAATAAATCTTCGTTTATATCTATTTTTTTTACTTTCGGTTCCAAAATTTTAACAGCCCAGTCATATTTTGCAAAACTTACAAAATATTGGGCAATACTGAGTAAATCTTCGTCTGTATTATCCAAATATCGATATTTTGAATAAATATATTTTAATGTTCTGTCTTTATTTTTGTAATCGCCGTTCATCATATAATATTCGCACATAATAATGTTATAATTTACGAGCATTCTGTTTATTAATTTTCGATTTATTCCGTAATTTGCAAGTTTATTAATTTCTGTTTTAAATTTTTTCGGGTCAATAAGTTCTTTTCCTAAAATCCAAAGTCTGAACTTTAAAGCACAAATATTATATTTTATATGACTGTCTTTCGGAAATAAGTCTTGTAAGCGTAAAAATTCCGAATATGTAGAATATAAATCTGCTTCGTCAATCATATATTTTAATGCCGCTTGATTGTTTAAAAGCAGAGAGTATTCGGTTTTTTCCGGAATTTCAAGACTTTTAATAATGCTTGAAGGCAATTTATTGTTTGATATTTTTGAAAAAACGGATTTTTGTATTTCTATTGCTTCTTTAATGTTTTTATTTGATACGGCTGTTTCAAATTCTTTGATAATTTGTTTCGGACTTGATATCAAAACGTTTGTTTTTCTTTCTAAATCAATAATTAAAACAACTTTTCTGTGTTTGTTTAAATACGGTTCTAATTCTGCAAGTATTTTATTGTCTTTCAGTTTATTTTTTATTTCTGTTTTTGACAATTGTGTTAAATATTTATACGGAGATGTTGAAATGTCTTCAAAAAATTCAACCCAATTTTCGGAAGCAATTATTTTTTGTTTAATTCTCGGGGTTTGAAATTTTTGTAATGCTGCTACAATATTATCCGCTCTTTTTCTTTGAAGTTCTATATTGTGTTTTTCGCTTCCTTCAACAGAAGAAAATGCCCTGATTTCAATATTTGTAATGTAGTAATCGGTTAGCATTAAACTGTCATAAAGGGGTTTTATATCTGTTTGAGAAAAGTCGGTTTTATTTTTTTTAAAAGGAATTATAAATTTTAAACGTTTACTTTGTAAAACGGTTTTTATGTTTTGTTTGTCGGTGGTGTCGATTTTTGTTTGGTAAGTTATTGTATCGGTATACAGTCCCATATCCAATAAATCCCATTTGTAACTTTGTATATTCAGAAAAATATTATAATGACATAAAAATTTATTTTGCAAAATAATAAGGTTATATTCGATTTCTTTATTTTTAAAATGCGGAGGTATTTTCCCTATTTTTATAATTACCTCTCCGTATTGAGACGGCAACATATTTTTCTTTAAATCTTTCAGATAAATTGGCGGCAGTAATTTTCCTCTTGAAGCCCAGGAATGTTTAAATCTGTTTTTCTTCCCGCAAATAAATTGATCTTTTGATATAATATCAACTGCGATTCCGTCACCGCTTTTTTTAAAAAGCACATCAAACCATCTTTTATCGGAAATTATAAAATAAAGATTTCCGAACATATCATTTTTAATTCCCATTTGAACTTCTTCGGGCATGGTTCTTAATGTTTCAATACATCGGCTGCATTTTTTGTAATTATTTTGCGGATTTTTAATGTCATAGGTATTTTGTCCCGTAATATTACTCGCTAATAAAATAAATAATAATAATTTAATGTATTTCATGTTTTATATTTATTTTCGATAAAAAGATGTTTCAAATTTAATCAATTAAATCCTGAATTACAACAGAAGCGCAAAACATACCGAAAATTGCCGGCATATAAGATACGGTTCCGACATTGGTTTTTT
>JAOZQB010000061.1 GCA_029932445.1 Bacteroidales bacterium
AAAAATGGTATGATGCTTTGTTGAAAAAGTTTGAAATGTAAAGAACTATGAGCACAATTTCCTGACCATTCCGGTTTGTTAACGGAAAGTAAAAATAAGCCGGTAAGTTTCCAAATAAAGATACTGAACCTAGTTCATGAATTATAAAACCGTGGCATGCTGCAGCGTACCGCGGATAGAAAAAAAATATCATAAAATATTATTCTGAACCCAAAAAGGCTCTGCAACACAAATTTATTTCAGAATTTTACAAAATTTATTTTCAATCCTTTACAAAGATATTGGTTCTATGTTAAATATAGTGGGTTGATTATTTTACAAATACCTTTTCTTAATTAAGGTAATAAGGTTTTGAAAACCGAGTAAATCTTTTTCTGTTAAGGTTAAAAAACTGTAAATAAGGTTTATAAGACAACAAATAAAACCTTATATATTATTTTAACCTTAGTAGAAATAATGTTGAAAAATAAAAACCTTATTACTTTATTCTTTTTTAATTTTATTTTAGATATTTAGTTACCCACTACAAACAACATAGACCCAAGATACTGAACCAAGTTTCGGATTACTTATAGCTATCTTTCAGACAACTCCTTTTCAAAAAAAATTATAACTCGCTTTATTTTTTGTTTTTATATTTGCCGGCAATTAAAACATCATAATTTGAAAACTTTTATTCAAAAATTTAAAATAATTGCTGCAATAATAATTTTGTCATTGCTTATTCTTTTCACAATAAGTGAAAATATTTTTAAAGCAAATAAGAAATTATGCTATAACGAAGTTGTAAAACTCCCTGAAAACAAAGTGGGTTTACTTCTCGGAACATCAAAATACAAAAAAAGCGGCGGGCAAAATATATTCTACAAAAACAGAATTAATGCTGCCGTAAGATTGTATAAAGCGGGTAAAATTAAATATATTATTGCAAGCGGCGACAACAGACGCAAAGATTATAACGAACCGAAAATAATGAAAGCGGACCTAAATAAAAAAGGCATTCCCGCTAATCGTATTTTTGCTGATTTTGCCGGTTTTCGCACTTTTGATTCCGTAATCAGAAGCAAAGAAATTTTCGGACAAAGTAAAATTACAATTATTTCACAACGATTTCATAATTTAAGAGCATTGTTTATCGCCAAGCATTTCGGAATTAATGCCGTTGCTTATAACGCCGAAGAAGTAAAAGGACCGGAAGGAACCAAAACTCGGTTTCGTGAGCTTTTTGCTCGTGTTAAAGCATTACTTGATATTTATATTCTTAACACAAAACCCAAATTTCTCGGGAAAAAAATTCCGATAAATTAACAGAAATTAATAATATTTTTCGGGATGCTCTTCTCTGTCTTTATATTTTGCCGATAATAAAGCAATTAATTTTCTGAATGTTTCAATTGCGGTTTGAGTATCGCTGCTGATTTCCTTTTTTTGCATCTTTAAAAGCATTAAGGCATATAGTCCGTTGAGACAAACATCAATATCATTTTCTTCCGTGCCCTGCATTTTTTCTTCCAATGCTTTAATATGCGGCAATGCAATATCAAAAGTTTGTTTATATTGAATTTCCGTCGATTGATTCAATAACCAAAGATGTAAATCGTTTAAATCGTTAACAATATTTCTAAGAATTTGCAAATGACCGGATTTCTTAACATTCTCAAGTTCTGCCATTTGAGACAGACTTTTATACCACGAGATAAGATTTTCTTTTACATCATCGGAAACTTCATATTTTTCAATAATTTCAGATTTAATTTTCTCAATATCAAAATTAAATGCTCTGATAATAGCTTCGGTTTGCCACATATATAAAATATATTCGGCAATATTTGTTTGTTTTAATTCACTTGAAATCAGCATATATTCTGTTTATTTTTCGAATGTAAGAAAGTTCGTAAACATTTTTGTTCCGAATTATCTAAATTAATTCACAGTACAAAGTTTATAAATTTAAATCGGCAATATTTGAAGGCGGATCACCCCAAACAGCTTTATTATCGGTTTCAATAATCGGACGATTTATAAATTTCGGATTTTCTGCCATTATTTTAATCCATTCATCATCCGAAAGTGATTTTCCTTTATATTGAGCTTTATATTCTTTTTCTTGAGTTCGAATCATATCCGTCGGTTTTACAGCAATTTTATTAAAGATACTTTTTAATGTTTCAAATGAAAACGGTTCGTCTTTCAAATATTGAACAATTGTAAAATCAACATTTCTTTCCTGCAGATATTGTAATCCTGCTCTGCTCTTTTTACATCTCGGGTTGTGATATATTTTTATCATAATAGTTAGTTTTATTTATTTTTCGGCAATATAAAGTCCGGAACCGTATCTCGCAGGGATTTTTTTTGCAGATGAAAAATTTGTTTTTAGTTCCTCACAAAAATACTTTTTGAAATTCTTATAATCACTACGTTCCAAAAATTCTAAGATTTTAATGCTAAACGGCGTTTTACCGATAAAATCATGTAAAACAACATATCTTTTTGAAACACGTTTCATTTCATTCAATAAATTCTGCCTTTTATTTTTTTTAACACCGTGTAAAACAAATGATGCCGTTACAACATCAAAAGACCGGTCTTTAAATTCCGATAAATCCTCTGCATCTATATGATGAAAATTAATTTCGGGATGGTTTTTTTGAGCTTGCTTTATCATTTTTTCCGAAAAATCAACACCTTCAATTTCAGAAGGTCCGAGTTTATTTATTGCAGCAGCCCAAGCTCCTGTCCCCGTTCCGATATCTAAAACCGTTTTACCGGCTATTACAATTTCTTTATCTAATTCTATGACAGAAACTTCAAAACCTTCTTGTAACGATTTATCAAATTTTGAATAATACGGTGCAATTAAATTAAAAATAAATTTGGCCCTTTTATCAGGGTCTTTTGAAAAATAATTTAAAATTGACATAGTTTCTCTTTTACTTTCCTCCGAATTCCATCAAATACGATTTAATAAACGGGTTCAAATTTCCGTCCATAACTCCCTGCACATCAGATGTTTCATGTCCGGTCCGATTATCTTTTACCAGTTTATAGGGGTGCATTACATAATTCCTTATTTGGGAACCCCACTCTATTTTCTTTTTATTACCTTCAATTTCAGCTTGCTTCTCTTGTCTTTTACGAATCTCTATTTCATATAAATGGGATTTAAGAATTCGTAAAGCATTTTCTTTATTTGTTAACTGCGAACGTGATTCTGTGTTTTCAACCGCAATTCCGGTCGGCTTATGCCTGACTCTTACACCGGTTTCCAATTTATTTACACCTTGCCCGCCGGCTCCTCCCGAACGAAAGGTTTCCCATGTTATATCTCCCGGATTTATTGTAATTTCAATTGAATCGTCAACTGCCGGAGAGACAAAAACAGATGCAAAAGATGTATGCCTTCGATTACTTGAATCAAAAGGCGATAATCTTACAAGTCGGTGAACACCGTTTTCACTTCTCAAATATCCGTATGCATATTCACCTTCAAATTCGAGAGTAACACTTTTAATTCCGGTTTCATCACCCGGTTGATAATAAAGTTGCTTGACTTTATAATTATTTCGTTCACCCCATCGAATATACATTCTCATCAACATTTCAGCCCAATCCGTGCTTTCGGTACCGCCTGCACCCGGATTAATTTTTAAGATGGCACTTAAAACATCTTCATCATTCCTGAGCATATTTCTGAATTCAAGTTCTTCAATAAAACTTAATGCATTATTGTAAGTTGCTTCAAGTTCGGCTTCGTCACCTTCGCCGGATTCAAAAAAATCATAAAGAATTTCCAATTCTTCCGTTGCTGAAATAATTTTATTATAATCAGTTACCCAAGATTTAATTCGGGAAATTTCTTTTAATTTTTTTTCGGCCTCTTTCGGATTATTCCAAAAATCCGGATTTTGTGTAACTTTTTCTTTTTCGGCAATTAAAATTTTCTTTTTATCTATGTCAAAGATACCCCCTTAACGCATCACGGCGTTTATACAATTCTTCTGTATTTTCTTTACTTATCATTTGAGATTTTAATCCGTTTTATCAATTAAAATGGCAAATATATAAATTGAATTTTTAAAATCAATTCTTAAACCTTATATTTAAGGCAAAATTTTTGTACTGATAAAAATAATGTTTTTGAAATTAAGATAAATGATTAATTATTCCGAATATATTATTCTTGCTGTTTCTGATAATGATAAAATAATTAACATTATTAAAGAAAGTTTTAAAGACGAAGTTCAATCTTATTTAATAATTCCTGCAGCAATTTCAGGCGATGTTTTTGATATCATAGAGGATCAGAAACCGGATATTATTTTATTGGATATTGATTACGGAGACGATACCAAAGGGCTTGATTTATTAATGGATTTACGCGGCTTTGAATTATCGATGGAAATACCCGTTTTAGTAATGTCAAGTAATAATAAAGACATCGAACGAGCCGTTATGTTCGGTGCGGGTGATTTTTTGAGAGTTCCGTTTGACCGTTTGGAATTAACCGTAAGAGTTAAATCTTTATTATCATTATTTAAATTAATTGAGGGAATTACGGGTCAAGCCGAAGATCTTGCCAGACAATCAAGTGAACTTGAAAAGAAAAATACGCAACTGGAAATTGAGAAAAATAAAACCGATGAATTACTTCAAAATATTTTACCTTATGAAATTGCTGAACAACTAAAGAATAAAGGACAAGTTAAAGCAAAAAAATATCGAATGGTAACAATTATGTTTACCGATTTTAAAGATTTTACAAAAATTTCTTCTGAGCTTGAACCTGAAGTAATTATTAAAGAATTAGGCGTTTATTTTAAAAAATTTGATGAAATTACCGAAAATCATTTTATAGAAAAAATAAAAACAATCGGGGATGCCTATATGTGTGTAGGCGGACTTCCTTTGAGAAATAAAAGTAATCCGATTGATATTGTGTTAGCAGCAATGGAAATTCAACAGTTTATGAAAGACTATAATGCGCTCAGAAAAGCAAAAGGTCATACTGTTTGGGAATTAAGACTCGGGATTCATACGGGAAAAGTTGTAGCGGGTGTTATCGGAACCAAAAAATTTGCTTATGATATTTGGGGTGATGCCGTTAATACTGCCAGCCGACTGGAAACAGCCGGAGAACCCGGAAAAATAAATATTTCCGGAGAAACTTATGAATATATAAAAGATTATTTCATTTGTACTTATCGAGGAAAAATACCTGCAAAAAATAAAGGTGAAATTGATATGTATTTTGTAGAAGGTTTAAAAAACAAATACAGAGAAGATGATGATCCTATTAAACCCAACGAAAAATTCCAAGAAAAACTTGCCGAATTTTAATTTTTATGTATGCTTCGTAAATCATCTTATTTATCTGTTTTCATATCTTGGCTGATATTATTATTCTTCTTTTCATGCAGTCCGAAAATAAGCAATAAAATAGTTCATAATAAAACAAAAAATGTAATAATCGACAGTCTTCCGAACACAATTATTTCCGATACCGTTAAAAAAGTCAATTTAGTCGAAAAACATATCATTGAAACCGGAGATAAGCAATTTCATAAATATTTACCCTTATTAGCAGGAAAAAATGTTGCTCTTGCAGCAAATCAAACATCCGTAATTGATTCTGTTCATTTGCTTGACTTTTTACTCTCCCGGAATATAAATGTTGTTAAAATATTTGCACTTGAACACGGCTTCAGAGGAACAGTTGACAGAGGAGAACATTTTTCGGCTGAAACAGATAAAAAAACCGGTATTCCGATTATTGCCGTGTACGGAAAAAATCGAAAACCCAAAGCGGAACAACTCGCTGATATTGATATTGTAATATTTGATATTCAGGATGTGGGCGTGCGTTTTTATACCTATATCAGCAGTATGTATTTGCTGATGGAAGCTTGTGCCGAGAATCATAAAAAATTTATGATACTTGACAGACCGAATCCGCTCGGATTTTATGTTGACGGGCCGGTTTTAAAACCACAATTTAAATCTTTCGTCGGGATGCTGCCGATTCCCGTTGTTCACGGATTAACACTCGGTGAAGCAGCATTAATGATAAACGGAGAACATTGGTTGAAAAACGGTTTGCAATGTGACCTGACAATTATTAAAGCAAAGAATTATAAACATTCGGATTTTTGGTATCTTCCGATAAAACCGTCCCCTAACCTACCGAATGACCAAGCAATTTTATTATATCCTTCTTTATGTTTTTTCGAAGCAACGGAAATAAGTATCGGCAGAGGAACAAAATTTCCGTTTCAGGTAATCGCTTATCCCGATGTTTCATTCGGAACATTTTCATTTATCCCGAAAGATATTCCCGGTATGCAAATGAACCCCGTTCAAGAAGGAAAAAAATGTTACGGAATAGATTTACGAAAAACAGAAAATGTTAGGTTTACTTTGAAATATCTAATCGATTTTTACAATAAATTTCCGGATAAATCCAAATTTATTACCCGAAAAAGATGGTTTAATCTTCTTGCCGGAAATTCAGAACTCTACAATCAAATTATGTCGGGAATGTCGGAAGAAGCCATTCGGAAAACATGGCAAAAAGATTTAAATGCCTACAAAGAAATACGAAATAAATATCTGTTGTATATTGATTTTGAATAAGATACAAAATATTTAGGCTATGGTTTAGATATTCTTGGATGATTTTGCAATTACTGCGAAGCAGTGAAACAATAGTAACCACAGGTATAACCTGTGGATAATGTACGAATATATACATCAACACCGAAAGGTGTTGAACTCCTATCGGAGTTCTTTTTTATCTGTCCTATTCCTTCCATAGGTTGCACCTATGGTTACTATTGTTAAATCCCATTCGGGATTATTACTAAATACATATTTCACAGAATATCTAAACCATAGCCAATATTTATTATGCTTTTTAAGATTCCTTTTCATTATATTTTATATTTTAGTATAAAATTTTTGTAACATCTGATATTAAGTTTCGTCCTTTATTCAGAAAACATCAATAATGAAATCAAAATATATTCATTACAAGTTATTGGAAAAATGCAAACACGGGAGCAATAAAGCCCAATTTGAGATTTATAAATTATATTATAAAGGAATGTATAATGTCAGTTTAAGAATGGTTCAAAATTCACAGGAAGCAGAAGATGTTATTCAAGAAGCATTCTTGTCAGCTTTCGAAAAATTAGAAACTTGGTCCGAAGAAGTCAGTTTCGGATCATGGCTGAAAAAAATCGTTATTAATAAATCTTTAGATTATCTGAAAAAAAGGAAGATGCAATTAACTGAATTAGACGGAAAAGAGCCGGTAAATGATGAAAATAATTCAGAAGATCTTGAAATTATCAGTCTTAAAGTTGAAGAAATAAAAAGAGCCGTAAATAACTTACCGGAAAAATATCGAATTATTACATTGATGTTTTTGTTTGAAGGATATTCTCATGATGAGATATCGGAAATAGCCGGAATCACACCTGAAACTTCAAGAGTAAGATTTAAAAGAGCTAAAGATATGATTGTAAAATCTCCGGAAATAAAAGAGGCATTTGAAAAAATAAGTATGAATTAACATTACAAAATTTAAAGAACATGGAAAATAAATTTGATATTGAAGATTTTGTAAAAGACAATTATCAGTTGTTTAATCAAGAAGAACCTGATAAAGGGCATTTTGACAGATTTAAAGCAAAACTTGAACAAAATTCAAAGAAAAAAAACAATAAAATACTAAGAATTTCAATGCGTATCACAAGTGTTGCAGCTATATTGGTTTTAGGATTTGTTATTTTTAATCATACAAATGATTTTGTGAAATCTAAGAAAGTTTCCGAAACAATCAGTTTCGAAACAAATGAAAGTTTTAATGAAGTTTCTGACTTTTATCAATCTCAAATAGATTCTAAAATTAATGAAATCAATCATTTAGAATGTAAAAAAAGTGTTAATCAAAAAGAACAAATAAATGAAGATTTAAGTGAATTGACGAATTCGTTTAATGAATTAAATAATGAATACAAAGAAAATCCGGATAATCCGATGATTCAAAATGCCATGATAACAAATTATCAAACACGGGTAAGCATGTTGGATATGATTGCCGATAAATTAAAAAAATATTGTTAACCACATAAAAATTAGAATAATGAAAACATACAGTTTAAAAATAATCGCAGTAATTTTATTAAGTTTAATTTTTGCAGACGCATTTTCTCAAACTGAATTCACAAAGAATTTTGAAAAAAAATATTCAGTAAACGAAAATACACTCTTTAAAATTACAAATAAATACGGAAATGTAAAAATTGAGAATACAAATTCTAATACACTTGAAATTTATGTAACAATCTCGATTAAAACTAAAAATAAGGATAAAGCAGATAATTTTTTCAAAAAAATAAATATAAATTTTGATCAATCAGGAAATGTTATCTCTGCAGAAACAGAAATAAAGGAAAATCTTAAGGCGAAAAATTTCAGTATTGATTATCATATAATAATGCCTGAAAAGCTGAAGATTGAATTGTACAATAAATACGGTGATATTTTTATCGATAAATTAAAATCGAATTCCGTAATATTATGTAAATACGGGAATTTGAAAATTAATGAGTTATTAACAGGTGAACTTTCAAAATCAGCAACTGTAAATCTGAAATATTCTAACGGTAATATATCAAAATGTGATTATGTGAAAGCGGATATTAAATATTCGGAGATGACAATTGATGAAAGCCGTGTTTTAAATTTAACCAGCGGATATTCAAAATTACATTTGGGCAAAAGCTATATCATTCAAGGAACATCAAAATACGATCCGATTTATTCTGTTGACAAAGTTACTAAATTTGTAATGGAAGGTAAATATTCGGATTATAAGATAAATCAATTAGAAAACACCTTAAAAGCAAAAATAAGTTACGGTAATTTTAAAATTAACAATACTTCGGATAATTTTTCGGATATTTATATTGTCGGCAGTTACGGAAATATTAAAATTAATGTAAATAAAAATGCATCTTATAAATTTAATGCAAAAGCAGAATACGGAGATATATCCTCACCTGTTAAAACGGTTTCAACAGAACACGGCTTAACAATATTAAGCAGCGGATTTGCAGGGGAAAACGAAAACTCAAAATCCAAAATAACAATTGTAAGCAAGTACGGAGATATTGATGTAAAATGATTTTATTAATAGTAATAGTTTTTTAAGGTTGTCTTTAGAGACAACCTTTTTTATTTTATTGATTATGAACACTTAAGATCGGATGACGTATGCAGAAAATCGTTTGATTCTTACCGTTGACAGACCGTATTAAGCAGTTTATATTTTTTTTGTAACATATAAGAAAACAGATCGTCATTTAATTGAAATCAAATTATTTATAAACTATAGGAGGACAAAAAAATGAAACATTTAATGATTACAATTACAATGGTTTTAATCTTATCTAATGTATTTGCAAGCCCGAATAATTATAAGGTTAAAGATTATGTTGTCACAAACAAAGGCATCAAGTATTTTGAAAAATTACGCACAAGAGCAGATTATTCTTTAATTGCTTTGAACACTTACGGTGAAAAATTCAAATTTCAAAGAGAAGATGTAAGAGCATTCAGAAAAAACGGAAAAGAATACAAACATTTTTACATGGTTAAAAAAGGATCAAATTTTGTAAAAAGTGTATTTTTAGAGCGATTGTCTACAAGAGCAGGATATACAATTTATAAAAAAATAAGATTTTTCGGAGAACCTGAAATTACTGATTTTTATGTTTATTATAAAGGGAAATTAGAGCTGCAATTAGATACTGAGAATTATAAAACCGTATTAAGTTTCTTCTCACCTTATTGTAATTTAATATATAATACTTAAAAATGAATCGTATTAAATTAAGGTTAAAAGAGGCTGTTAAAACAGCCTCTTTCTTTTTGCTTTATGTTTTTAAAACTATTAGTTCTCTACAATCATATTTTTCACTGCATCGG
Organism: Bacteroidales bacterium; assembly: GCA_029932445.1. Lineage (GTDB taxonomy): Bacteria > Bacteroidota > Bacteroidia > Bacteroidales > JAADGE01 > JAADGE01. Next base: position 9,994 of record JAOZQB010000061.1, read on the forward strand.
TATACCATACTTTATATTCTCCGGTTTCATCATCGGAATAAACAAAATAAGCATCCAAACCTACATTTTTAACAATTTCTTGACTTTTTTTCAAACCCGAAACCATACAAGCAGTAGCATAAGCATCAGCAGATATACAATCATCGGCAATAATCGTAGCACTCAATATATTTTGAAATGCCGGATAACCGGTATGCGGATCAATGGAGTGGGAATATTTTTTTCCGTCTCTGACATAAAACTTTCGATAATTTCCTGAAGTTGCAACTGCTTTATCCGTAATTGCCAGAATGGTTTGTAAATCTTGTCCGGCTATATCATTGCCTTCATAGGGTTTATCAATACCTACGCGCCATTTTTTACCGTCTTTTAAACCTTTTACGGCCAGCTCGCCGCCGACTTCAATCATATAATTTTCAATCCCTTGTTTTTGAAAAAAAGCGGCAATAAAATCAACAGCTTGTCCTTGTGAGATAGCATTCCCGGAAAGTTGAACATTATCATTTTCTTTAATCAAGTGATTATTCTCAATTTTAACCTTATTCATTCCTACATATTGCAATAAACTGTCAATTAAGGCACTGTCAATCTTCGTCTCTTGCTTGCCGTATCCGAAACCGTATGCATTAATTAAAGGACCGACAGTTATATCAAAAGCACCGTCTGAATGTTTTGTTACTTCAGCTGCTTTGTTAAACATTTGAATAAACAATGAATCAACTTCAACATTATTTCCCTGATTTACTTTGGAAATTGTCGAATAAGGTTCATAAGTAGACAAGGACAAATCAAAAATCTGTAATAAAGAATCAACTTCTTTTTTTAATTTAGGACGTTCTCCTTCATAAATCATGTGGTAGGTAGTTCCTTGTGTTTCTCCGGCTATTTTGTAGAATTCACCGGTCTTTTGACAAGAAAAAAAAGCAATACCGATAACAAAAATAAATAAACTGAGTTTTTTCATATTTTAAAAAATTTTGTGTGATTTTTATGCAAAGTTAAACAGAATAAACCGGTTTTTTTTATAATTTGTAACTTTGTTAAAGTAAAGTTTATTGAAATACTTATTTTCTTATAGTTTTGCACCGTATTATAAATTATTTGAAATGATTAACAATAAAAAAATTGTGGTTGTATTACCGGCTTATAATGCTGAAAAAACATTAGAAACAACTTATAATGAAATTCCTTTTGAAATTGTTGATGAAGTTATTTTAACGGATGATTTAAGCAGTGATAAAACCGTAAATGAAGCTGAACGTATCGGTATAAAACACATTATCAAGCATGATGTAAATAAAGGATACGGTGCCAATCAAAAATCATGTTATAATAAAGCAATGGAACTCAATGCCGATATTGTTGTTATGTTACACCCTGATTATCAATATACTCCAAAACTCATACATTCTCTTTGTTATTTAATTGCAAATGATGTTTATCCGGTTGCCGTAGGTTCCAGAATTTTGGGAAAAGGGGCTTTAAAAGGCGGGATGCCGTGGTACAAATACATTGCCAATCGTTTTCTGACTTTGTTCCAAAACATTTTAATGAATCAAAAATTATCGGAATATCATACCGGTTACAGAGCTTTTTCCAAAGAAGTTTTACAAAGCATTAATTACAATATCAATTCGGATGATTTTATATTTGACAACCAAATGCTGGCACAAATCTTTTATAAAGGTTTTGAAATTGCGGAAGTCACTTGCCCCACGAAATATTTTGAAGAAGCATCTTCCATTAATTTGCAAAGAAGTATAAAATACGGACTCGGTGTTTTGGGTGTTTCTTTTTCATATTTTTTTAATAAAATCGGTCTCGGAAACAATAAAATTTTTAATTAAAGCCCGTATTGAAAAGGGAAAGTATGCAGCTCAAAACGGAAGGTTACGAAAGGACAATTTTTAATGTATAAATTTATTAAAAATATATTTTTAACTTTTTTATTTGTTATTATTTCCGGTATAACCGGTTTTGCAAAAAAAATAAATTCCGACAGTCTTATTATATCTTCAATCCGAATTTCAGGGAATAAAAAAACCAAAGATTTTGTTATTTTAAGAGAACTGACTTTCAAAAAAAATGATAAAATTCCTGCTGAGGAACTTCCGGAACATTTAAAAAAAAGCAAAACAAATTTACTTAAAACACCGCTTTTTAATTTTGCAGAAGCAGATTTTCGATATCTTGATTCCGTTAATGTTGAAGTTATAATAAATCTTCGTGAGCGTTGGTATTTTTGGCCTCAGGCAGCTTTGTATTATGCCGATCGGAATTTCAGTAACTGGCTTAATAATAAGGATTTATCAAGAACGGATATCGGACTTGGTTTAATACAGTATAATTTCAGAGGCAGAAACGAAAAATTAAGTTTTTATTCAATATTCGGTTATGATGAAGAATTGATTTTAAATTATGAACATGTTTATTTCGATAAAAAAAGACAACATTCCGGAGCCGTATTTTTAAAACAACTGAAAAGAAAAGAAACCGGTTGCATAATTGAAAACGATCGTTTAAAACGAATTAAACTGATTGACGACTATGCATTAAAGTCTTATAATTTTTCATTTAAATATCAATACAGAAAACAGATTTACAATTCGCATTCCTTATTTTTGGGTTTTGAACATCGTTCTTTATCTGACAGCTTGCTTGCTTGTAACAACTATTATACGACAAATCCGAATATTCCGGTCAATTATTTTTTTCTGAAATACATTTTTTTGAACGATAAAAGAGATTCTCGTATTTTTCCTTTGGAAGGTCATCAAATAAAAATTACCGCCGTTAAAAACGGATTCTTTATTTTTCCCGAATCAAATATTAATTCACTGAAAATAAAAGGTGAATTTTCAAAATACACAAAATTGAGTTCGAAATTTTATTTGGGAAACCATTTTACGGTTCAAAAAACAACGGGACAACGAAATCCTTTCTTCTTAAATACCGCATTGGGATATACCTCAAGCATAAGAGCTTATGAATATAATGTCGTAAACGGAACCGATTTTATTTTAATTAAAAACACTTTAAATTTTGAATTACTCCCGAAAAAAAATATTCATTTGAAATTTATCCCTTGGAACCGTTTTAATACACCTTTCATACAAATATTTGCCGATATTTTTACCGATTTCGCATACGTTAAAAACAATGACGTATTTTATAATCAAAACAATTCACTGGCAAATACACCTTTATTAAGTGCAGGTTTTGGTATTAATATTTTGACTTATTACGATTGGTTAATCAGATTTGAATATTCGGTAAATATTCAGAAAAATGTCGGTTTTTACTTGCATTTTGAAGCGCCGTTTTAAATCAGTGAGACGCTAATTTCAGAAATTAAAAGTATACTGAAATTATTCAGTCGAACTGATTCCGACAGCAAATCTCATCAAAATCTCCGGCTTATATTCCTCGCCCCTTGGGGCATTACAAACTAATATTCTGCTTTGAAATCTCGTCTGTTTGCAGTGAGACAGTTCATTTTTGTTAAATTATGAATCCGTGCAATGCGAATTTAATCGGGTAAGAATCATTCAAAAAATAACAAAATTCTTTGGATAATTTGTTTAAAAATAATACATTAGATGCTTAAAACAGCGTAGCAGGTATAATCGAAATAACGGTAATACCGTTACACAATTGTTGGGCTTCATAATAAATAAGATGATAAAGTCAATATTTCAAATATTATTAATTTTAATGTTCTTTCCATTTGATGGTAATTGCCAAAATGATACTATTAACCAAACTGACACATCTGGAAATAATTTTGGTTATTGGCGTTACATTTATGAAAATGACACAATTAAATCACACGGACATTTCAAGATTATTAAAGAACCTTACAACGAAGAAGAGTTATTCATGAGAGGTATTTATACAAATAACTCTGATTCAGTTTACGGTAAAATAAAATCATATAAAGACGGTAAATGGGAGTCTTTTGACAAGCATGGCAGATTAATAGAAAAGAAATATTTTATAAATGGATTTACTTCTACTAAAACAGAATTTGATTACAATACAAAAGGACGGTTGATTAAAACAGTAAAAAACGGCAGACAGACTTTTTACGGAACAAAACAAGACTTATTAATTGACAATTTATCTTTTACTATATCCGGACAGATAAATGACACATATCAATCTAAAATAATTTTGGTGTCAAATTCAGACAAAGAAATTAAGTTGCATTTTAAAACTAAATCAGATAGAGTTAAGATATTAAAGACTGATTACTTATTAAAACCAAAATTACCCACAGATTTTATATTTATTAATACTATAAAAGAAGGAGGTTATACAGACAAAATTGAATTAGAATTTATAACACTTGATACAAATAGAGTGGATATTATTGTTAATAGTTTCGGATATCATATATCTTCAAATAACTTTCGGACAAAAAATAATGACTTAAAAACATTCAGACTTAAAGGAGATACATTAGTTTTAATAAGAAAATACAATTCATGCGAAATGAAAATATATGAAGATGATGGAAAAATAGATTTTAACTCAATAGAAGCAAGTAAAAAAGAAGTTTTGAAAACAATTCCTCTATCATTTGAACGTAATTTTATTGATTTATCAAAAATAAAGAAAGGAAATTATCTATTAAGAATTATTGATTATAAAAACGGAATTAATTTATATGCAAAATTAGAAAAAGAATAATAAACGAAGCCCAATAAATATATAAAAAAAATAAGGGACACCAGCAATTTGAGAAGTAGCAACAAGTAACAAGCACCGCAAAATCTTTTGCGATTTTGCTTTTGCAAATAATTTAAGAGGTCAAAAACCCAAAAATTTTT
>JAOZQB010000240.1 GCA_029932445.1 Bacteroidales bacterium
TGCTATGTTTAAAGAATTATTGGATATTCCGGAAGGTTATTCGGTATTATTTCTTGGTGGCGGTGCCAGCACTCAATTTGCTATGATTCCGTTTAATTTAATGAAGAAAAAAGCATTATATGTTAACACCGGAACTTGGGCAACAAAAGCCGTAAAAGAAGCAAAAATGTTTGGTGACGTCATCGAAATAAAAGGTGATGATTTCTTTTCAATTCCGAAAGGATATAACATTCCCGATGATGTAGATTATGTTCATATTACTACAAATAACACTATTTACGGCACTGAATATCATAATGATATAGATATAAACGTTCCTCTTGTTGCAGATATGTCATCAGATATTTTCAGCAGAAAAGTTGATATTTCAAAATATGCATTAATATACGGCGGTGCTCAAAAAAACCTTGCACCTTCAGGTGTAACCTTTGTTATTATAAGAAATGATATTCTTGGTAAAGTTGAACATAAAATTCCTACAATGTTGAATTACCAAACTCATATTGATAAAAATTCAATGTTTAACACTCCCCCGGTAATTCCGGTGTTCACGGCATTACAAACTTTAAAATGGGTAAAAGCAAACGGTGGTGTTGAAGGTATGTACAAAAGAAACAGTGAAAAAGCCAATACATTATATGCGGAAATAGACAGAAATAAACTTTTCAAAGGAACTGTTGCAAAAGAAGATCGTTCATTAATGAATGTTTGTTTTGTAATGAATGAAGACTATAAAGATTTAGAAGCCGAATTTCTGGAATTTGCAACTTCAAAAGGCATGGTTGGTGTAAAAGGTCATCGTTCGGTAGGCGGTTTCAGAGCTTCAATATATAACGCACTTAGTATTGAAAGTGTTAATGCTTTGATTGATGTAATGAAAGAATTTGAAAGTAAACATTAAAAGTTAAAAGTTGAAAGTTAAAAGTTAAAAGTTGAAAGTTGAAAGTTAAAAGTTGAAAGTAATCAGAAACTTAAAATATACTAAAAATGAAAATAACAGTAGCAACCGTAAAACCTTTTGCACCTGCAGCAGTAGCAATAATTAAAGAAACGGCGGAAGATGCCGGATATGAATTTGCATTATTGGAAAAATACGAAAGTCAAAACGACTTAATTGAAGCTGCAAAAAATACTGAAGCTTTAATAATCCGAAGCGACAAAGCAACAAGAGAAGTTATTGAAGCAGGTAACAGATTGAAAATAATTGTCAGAGCCGGAGCCGGTTACGACAATATTGATTTGACAGCAGCAAGTGAAAAAGGCATTATTGCAATGAACACACCCGGACAAAACTCCAATGCTGTTGCCGAACTTGCCCTCGGATTAATGGTTTTCACGGCAAGAAGTAAATATAACGGAAAATCGGGCAATGAACTTAAAGGTAAAAAACTCGGAATTCATGCCTACGGAAATGTCGGTAAACTTGTTGCAAAAATTGCACAAGGTTTCGGTATGGATGTTTTTGCTTTTGATGCTTTTGTTCCCAAAGAAATCATTGAAGCTGACGGAGTAAAAGCTTTGGATTCTGCCGATGAATTGTATTCAATTTGTCAATATGTTTCATTACATATTCCTTCAAATGAAGATACGAAACAATCAATTGACTACGAGCTTCTTTCAAAAATGCCTGAAAATGCAACATTAGTAAATACGGCCAGAAAAGAAGTTATTCACGAAGATGAATTGTTGAAATTAATGGCAGAAAGAGATGACTTTAAATATGTTTCCGATATTGCTCCCGATAAAAAAACGGAATTTGAAGAAAAATTTGCCAACCGCGTGTTCTTTACACCTAAAAAAATGGGAGCTCAAACCGTTGAAGCAAATTTGAATGCTGCATTGGCTTCGGTAAAACAAATTATTAACTTCTTTGAAAACGGTGATACAACTTTTCAAGTGAATAAATAAGAATTAATAACTGATAAATAATAAATAATATGTCCATATTAAAACCCTTTAAAGGAATACGACCGAGAATTGATTTAGCCGAAAAAGTGGCATCACGACCTTATGATGTTTTAAATTCGACTGAAGCAAGAAAAGAAGCCGAAGGAAATCCTTATACTTTTTTACATGTAAACAAACCGGAAATAGACTTACCCGAAGATATTGATATTCATTCGGCACCGGTTTACGAAAAAGCAAAAGAAAATTTTGAACGCATGTTTAAAGAAGGTGTTTTTGTTCAAGACGAAAAACCTTGCTATTATATTTATGCTCAAACCATGTTCGGTAAAATCCAATACGGATTAGTTGCCGGTGCGGCAGTAGAAGATTATGTGAACGGAATTATTAAAAAACATGAATTAACACGTCCGGACAAAGAAGAAGACCGCATGAACCATGTGCGTGTTTCAAATATTAATGCCGGTCCGGTTTTCTTTGCATACCGAGATAATGCAAAAATTGATAAAATTGTTTCTGAAAAAACAAGCGATAAACCCGAATATGATTTTACTTCAGAAGACGGTGTAAGACATCAAATGTGGATTATTAACAATGAAAATACGGTAAAAAATATTGAACATATTTTTGCTGAAGAAGTTAAATACATTTATGTGGCAGACGGTCATCACAGAACAGCCGCTGCTGCATTGGTAGGCAAAGAACGCCGTGAACAAAATCAAAATCATACCGGAAATGAAGAATATAACTTCTTTTTATCGGTAAACTTTCCGGAAAGTCAGCTGACGATAATTGATTATAATCGTGTTGTTAAAGACCTTAACGGATTAAGTAAAAATGATTTTACTGAAAAGCTCAAAGAAAGTTTCGATATTGAAAATATGGGAAATAATGAATACAAACCCGGGAAATTGCATGAATTTTCAATGTATCTGGACAATGAATGGTATAAATTAACGGCAAAAGAGGGTACTTTTAATGAAAATGATCCTGTCGGTGTTTTGGATGTTACTATTTTAACCGAACAAGTTTTAGCACCGCATCTTAACATTAAAGATTTACGTCGTTCCGATCGCATTGATTTTGTCGGCGGAATAAGAGGTTTGGGTGAATTAAAAAAACGTGTTGACAGCGGTGAAATGAAAGTCGCATTTGCTTTATATCCGGTTTCCATGAAACAACTTATGGATATTGCCGATAATGATTTGATTATGCCGCCGAAAGTTACTTGGTTTGAACCGAAATTACGAAGCGGGCTTATTATTCACAGTCTTGAATAAATGATTAATAAAAAACTCCCTTCTATAGGGGGTTTTTACTTTAATAAATTATTCAAATTAAAAATCAAGCCGACATTAAAATGTATTCCCGAAGTTAGTAAGGAATAGTTTTCATATTTCGGTTTCCTGTCATACAACGAAAATCCGGGACTGACTTCAAATTGTATTTTATCAGTTCCGGTTCTTAAAAAATAATACACGGAAAAAGAATTAAAATAATCGTTTTTTTCTTCTTTTGAAACAACAGTATAATCACGATAATCATAATATCCGGTTTCTTCATTCCGAATTTCTTCATATTTATATTCTTCAGAAATACCGATTAAATGATAATTGTGATATGCATATCTTAAAGAAATGCCTTGTTCATTATACTTAGTTCTGTTCCGTTTCTTTTTTTGATATTTAAAACCGGCATTATATTGTAAAAAATATTGAATAAATTCTGTTTGAAAATAACCGGATAAATAATTATTCCGTAATCTTCCGGAGTTATAAACATTATTTCCCGTTCCGATACCGAACAAAATATTATTTGCAAATTTTTTCATGCCGCCGTAATAACCGAAAGCCACCTCAAAATTATTCGGATTTTTTTTATAAAATAAGCTGTCATAATCTTGCTTGTAATCATTTCGAGTAAAGATATAATTTCCGGAAGCAGTAAAAAGCACATGATTTGTTAAACCATAGGCAAAAGTACCGCCGGCTTCATTAAAATTTGCATTAACAGAAACTTTATTTTCTCCCTGTTCAGTTATTAATGGTGTTGTTGCACCTGACGGAATATTATAGGTGTAACAGCCGGAAAAT
>JAOZQB010000241.1 GCA_029932445.1 Bacteroidales bacterium
ATATTTTTTCAAAGGATTGCTTCGAGAGGTTGTTCTCAAACGCTTAATCGCTTTTTCTCTGATTTGACGAACACGTTCGCGTGTTAATCCGAATTGTTGTCCTATTTCTTCCAAGGACATTTCCTCAATACCGATACCGTATGAAAGTTGCAAAATTTTACTTTCACGTTCATCCAATGTTGCAAAAACACGTTCAATTTCCTTTCTTAAAGATTCATGAATTAATGAATTATCCGTTACCGGAGAATCATCATCCGAAAGCACATCCAATAAATTATTATCTTCACCTTCTTGAAAAGGAGCATCAACAGAAACATGACGTCCCGATACTTTCATGGTTGAAATAACTTTTGATTTCGGGATTTCCAAAATTTCCGCTAATTCTTCAGGTGACGGTTTTCTTTGAAATTGTTGTTCAAATTGAGCAACTGCTTTTCTGTATTTACTTAACGAACTTACTTGATTTAAAGGAAGTCTTACAATACGAGATTGTTCGTTAATGGCTTGCATAATCGATTGACGAATCCACCAAACAGCATAAGAGATAAATTTAAACCCTCTTGTTTCATCAAATTTTTCGGCAGCTTTAATCAAACCTAAATTGCCTTCATTGATAAGGTCAGGCAAACTTAATCCTTGATTTTGATACTGTTTTGCAACGGATACAACAAAACGCAAATTTGCTCTGGTCAATTTTTCAATAGCCGATTGATCCCCTTTTCTAATGCGTTGAGCTAATTCAACTTCTTCCTCCACACTGATTAAATCGTATCTTCCGATTTCTTGTAAATATTTGTCTAGGGATGCACTTTCGCGATTGGTAATTGACTTGGTAATTTTTAATTGTCTCATAAATCGACTTTAGATATATTCTTTTTAACAATAATTATTCCCTATTTTGAAAAGGGCTGCAAACTTAACTCTTTTTATTTTATTATAAACAAATATTTTGAAATTAAATTACGATATTTACCATCCGTCCCGGAACAACAATAATTTTCTTTATTCCTTTACCCTCCAAGCGTTTTTTCGTACGCTCATCGGACAATACAATTTTCTCAATTTCAGCTTTTTCCGTATCTTTCGGCAGTTCCAGAGTAAATCTTGTTTTTCCGTTAAATGCGACCGGGTATTTCAGAGTGTCTTCAATTAAATAGGCAGCATTAAATTTCGGAAAGCCGGAATCAATAACAAAACCGGAATTTCCTGACAATTGCCAAAGTTCTTCAGAGATATGCGGAGCAAAAGGAGATAAAACAATTAAAAAGTTTTTCAGAACATCCCGTTTACGGCATTTTAATTTTGCCAAATCATTGGCACAAACCATATATGCCGCTACTGTTGTGTTAAACGAAAACCGTTCAATATCTTCACCGACTTTTTTTATTAAGGTATGAATTATTTTTTGTTCTTCTTTTGTCGGTTCTTCATCAGATAAATTAAAGTTTCCGTCATTATTAAAAAACAGTCGCCAAAATTTATTCAAAAATCTGTAAACACCTTCAATACCGTTTGTGTCCCATGGTTTTGATTGCTCCAACGGACCGAGAAACATTTCATAAAGTCGCAATGTATCGGCACCGTATTCTTCAATAATATCATCCGGATTTACAACATTATATTTTGATTTCGACATTTTCTCTACGGCATATCCGCAATGATATTTCCCGTCATCTTCTAAAATAAATTCGGCATCTTCATACTCCGAGCGCCATTTTTTAAACGCTTCGATATCCAGAATATCATTATGCACAATATTTACGTCAACATGAATTTCGGTAACTTCAAAATCTTGCTTCAGATTGTAAGAAACAAATTTATTACTGTTTTTTATTCTGTACACAAAATTTGAACGCCCTTGAATCATTCCTTGATTTACCAACTTCTTAAAAGGTTCGTCTTTAACAATAAGTCCTAAATCAAATAAAAATTTATTCCAAAAACGAGAATAAATCAGATGCCCCACAGCATGCTCCGTTCCGCCGATGTACAGGTCAACATCTTGCCAATATTCGTTTGCTTCCTTTGAAACTAATTCTTTATCATTCTGCGGATCCATATATCTTAAATAATAAGCAGAAGATCCTGCAAATCCGGGCATTGTGCTTAATTCGTATTTGTATTTTCCGTCGTACAACCATTCTTTTGCTCGTTTGAGCGGCGGCTCTCCGGTTTCAGTCGGTTTGTAATCATTAATTTCGGGTAAAGTTAAGGGTAACTCATTTTCTTTAAGAGGAATTGTTTTTCCGTCTTTATAATAAATCGGAAAGGGTTCACCCCAATATCTCTGGCGACTGAAAATAGCATCACGCAATCGATAATTAACTTTTCGTTTTCCGAGATGACGCGTTTCAATTTCTTTAATCATATTTATAACGGCATCCTTTACATCAAGTCCGTTAAGAAAATCGGAATTTATCATTTTTCCGGTTTTAGCATCATAAGACTCTTTTTCAATATTACCGCCTTCTACAACAGGAATAATTTCAATATTAAACTGTTTTGCAAACGCATAATCGCGGCTGTCATGTGCCGGAACAGCCATAATGGCTCCGGTTCCGTATCCGCCTAACACATAATCGGCAACCCAAATCGGAATATCTTTCCCGGTAAACGGATTTACGGCATAAGATCCGGTAAAAACACCCGTAATATTTTCGGCATCAGCCATACGTTCACGTTCGGTACGGTTTTTTGCTCGTTTAACATAGTTATCAACTTCTTCGGTATTTTCAACTTTTGTTAATTTATCAACCAATTCGCTTTCCGGAGCCAAAACCATAAATGTAGCTCCGAAAATGGTATCGGGACGAGTTGTAAAAACAAGAATTTTATCATCTTCATCTTTTATCTCGAAAAACATTTCCGCACCTTCGGAACGACCAATCCAGTTTCTTTGCATTTCTTTTAAAGAATCTGACCAATCAAGCGTATCCAATCCGGTTAATAATCGTTTGGCATAAGCCGTTACTCGAAGTTGCCATTGCATCATATCTTTTTGAATAACAGTATATCCGCCTCTTTCGGAAACACCGTCTTTTACTTCGTCATTAGCTAAAACAGTTCCTAATTCGGGACACCAATTAACTTTTGTATTTGCACGATAAGCAATGCGATAATTCATTAGTATTGTATCTTTTTCATCATCTTCCATACCGTTCCAAACAGCTGCTTCAAAAAGAGGAATATCATTGCATGCTGCATTAACTTGTGTATTTCCGTTTTTTTTAAATTCAGAAATTAATGTTTCAATCGACTCAGCTTTTTGAGTTTTATTATTAAACCAATGATGAAACATTTGCAAAAATGTCCACTGTGTCCATTTATAATAATTCGGATCAGAAGTTCTGACTTCACGACTCCAATCATAAGAAAACCCGATTTTAGAAAGTTGCTCTTTATATCTTTTAATATTTATTTCGGCAGTAATTGCCGGATGTTGTCCTGTTTGAACGGCATATTGCTCGGCAGGCAAACCGAAAGCATCAAAACCCATAGGGTGCAAAACATTATAACCTTTTAAACGCTTATACCTGCTGTAAATATCCGATGCTATATAACCGAGCGGATGTCCGACGTGCAAGCCGGCACCGGAAGGATAAGGAAACATATCCAAAACATAAAATTTCGGTTTGTTTTTATCTTCCTTTACTTCGTAAATATTGTTTTTTTGCCAATTTTCTCTGTGCTTCTGCTCTAATTCTTTGAAATTATATTCCATTCTGTAATAATTTTTTAAAGTCTGCAAAAATAGTAAAAAAAGCAGGTATTATTTATTTGATGATAAAAAATAATCGAAAAGAATTATTATTTAAAGTAATTTTATAATTTTGCACTCCTAAACGGCCCCGTAGTTCAATTGGATAGAATGACAGATTTCGGCTCTGTTGGTTGTGGGTTCGAGTCCCGCCGGGGTCACAAGGCAAAATTTCAAGATAGTCCGATATTTTAAAAGATAGCCCGATAACGTTTGTTGTCGGGCTTTTTCTTTGTTT
>JAOZQB010000242.1:0-1137 GCA_029932445.1 Bacteroidales bacterium
CTTCTTATAGTTAATCGCAAATATAAGATTAATATCATTTATCAAACAAATTTTTCTTTAATATTATTTAATAAAAAATTGAAACCTTTTTATAATCAATTAGTTACTTGCACAATCAATACAAACTTTTTTATCACCTTTTACGCGTCCGTATTCCATAACGGTCATTTCGCCGCATTCATCACATACAAAACCGTTAAAACTGTGCGGTTTTTCTTCAAATTTGCATTGAAAAACTTCGGTTATATTAAAAAGATCCTTTTCAGCTAAAGTCATCACTCTGTCAACAAGCGGATTTACGACTTCCGGCGGAACTTTGGTTGCAGGAACACCTTTTCCGCGGTATTCCGTAAAAAAAGGTGATCTTTTATTTGCCATCATAGCTGTTGCCGTGGGAGTGATACGTACCGCACGTTTTGTCTTCTTTTCGATGAGCGTTACTCCCCATTTACCTTTGTGCGTTTTGGTGATATTACCTTTTCCGTATGTGCATCCGGTTATAACCTGAATACCGTCGGCAAAGCAAGTTGCACAATGATCTTCACCAAGTTCAAGAACGGCTATAATATCGCCGTCTCCGGTACGTTCAACACCGAGTTTATTCATTGCGGCAGCACCTACTCTAAGTCCCATAGGCATTGCGGGACATTTATGTCCGTGAAATTTTTGCCCGAATTCGAGCCAATCGTTTGCGTTAATCATTTTTTTTAATTTAAAATGTTGATATTCAAGTACATTGTTATCCGATAAAAATTTTATCAACGGGTTAAAACCCTAATCTCGGTGGTTTGTTTCAGCCCCCGACTTAAATTAATATAAAACCCGATAAAAAACAAGGACTTTAGTCCTTGTTAACGAATTTATAAACAGGGATAAAATAAATATTAAAATTAGTTTAATCCTCACATAGTATTTGATTATCAATCAGGCTTATCGCTAATAATTCTGTCTTTAGTCACTTATTCATTAAATCAATGAGTTTGCTTAAAAATTGCGCCGGGTTTCAGCACCGCAGCAAAATCTTCGTTTCCGCCGGCAATCCATTTTGATTTTTCATATCCTTTTGATAATAAATAAGTATATGCCCAAGCCGAACGTGTTCCGGAAGAACAAAAAGCTCCTATAAGTTTGTCTTTT
>JAOZQB010000242.1:1147-3989 GCA_029932445.1 Bacteroidales bacterium
GTAATTCTTCAATCGGAATATGTATGACTTTGATATGAAACAAATCGAAATTAAATTTTAATGTTTGAACTTCTTCTTTTGAACGCAAATCAAGAAAAATTGCGTTTTCGGATTGCAGAAATTTTTCAACGGAAATTTTATGTTTTCCGCTTCCGCAAAATGCTAAATTCATATTTTTTAAAGTTGCTTCCATGATATTTAATTTTAGTTTTTATATTAAATTACTTATTATTTTCCAGCTTAATTTTATTGCCATTAACAATAAAATAATTGCCAATATTTTTTTTACCGATTTCGGATTTAATTTTTTTTGCATAAACATTGTTCCGAGCGTTGCTCCTGCAAAACCTGTTACTGATGCGATAATCAGAAGTTTCCAATCGACACTTCCCATCGACCAATAGGTTAAGAAACCCGAAAAAGATGAGAAAGGAACTACAAAAGCTGTTATTGCAGCAATTTTTTTCGGATTAAAACCAAGCATAAGCATTAAAGGCGAGATAATGCCTCCGCCGCCTATTCCCAACAATCCGGATAATAAACCTGCAAACGCTCCTATACCCGAAAGCCACAGATACGGCGTATCTGTTCTGTATGTTTCTTTTTCTTTTTTCTTGTAAAACAGGAACATAAAACTTGAAAACAACAGAAACGCAATAAAAATTATTAAGATTATTCTGTTGGGAAAAAACTTTGAGATGTATGCTCCGAGTATCGCAAATAAAAACGAAAAAATAATTATCGGAATACCGACTTTAAAATCCAATCTTTTATTTTTAATATTTGAAATACTTGCTCCGGTGAGACTGACAGTATTATAAAAAAGTCCTACGGGTTTTGCCACATTTACCGGTATTCCTAATGATATCAAAACAGGTATTAAAATTATTGCCGCTCCCACACCGCCGAGTGAGAAAATAAATGCTGCCGTAAATGATATTCCTCCTATTAACCAATCCATTTTTAATTTTTATTAATTTGTTTATCAAAATATTTAACTTTCATTTTTAATGCTACATTCACCAATAAAATCAAAACCGGAACTTCAACCAAAGGTCCGATAACAGCGGCAAATGCTTCGCCTGAATTTATTCCGAAAACAGCAACCGCAACAGCAATAGCCAGCTCAAAGTTATTGCTTGCAGCAGTAAACGATAAAGTCACGGTTTTTTTATAATCCGTTCCCATTTTCTTACTTATAAAAAAGGATAAGAAAAACATTAGGACGAAATAAATTATCAAAGGAACAGCAATTCGCAGTACGTCAAGCGGTAATTTTACAATATAATCACCTTTTAACGAGAACATTACAAGGATTGTAAAAAGTAAGGCAATCAATGTCAGCGGACTGATTTTCGGAATAAATTTTCTTTGATACCACTGTTTATCTTTCAATTTTATTAACGAATATCTGGTGATTATTCCGGCTGCAAATGGTATTCCGAGGTATATCATCACACTTTTTGCGATTTCACCGATTGTAATGTTCACATCGGAACTTTGAAAACCGATTTTTTCCGGCAAAATTGTAATAAACACATAGGCATAAATCGAAAAAAACAGAACTTGAAAAATACTGTTAAACGCAACTAATCCGGCAGCATATTCCGTATCGCCTTTTGCCAAATCATTCCAAACGATAACCATGGCAATGCACCTTGCTAATCCTATTAAAATCAATCCGGTCATGTATTCGGGATAATCTTTCAGGAAAATAATTGCCAAAAAGAACATCAAAACAGGTCCGATAATCCAGTTTTGAATTAAGGATAATAAAAGGACTTTTCTGTTCCTGAAAACATCTTTCAGTTCTTCATATTTTACTTTTGCAAGCGGCGGAAACATCATGACAATTAATCCCACAGCTATCGGAATATTGGTTGTACCGCTGCTTAATGAATTCCAAAAATCGGCTATACCTTTAAAATAATATCCCGAAGAAACACCGATTGCCATTGCAAGAAATATCCAAAAGGTTAAGTATCTGTCGAGAAATTTCAGTCGTTTTTTCATCTTGATTGATTGGTTAATTAGTTGATTAGCTAATGTGATGATTAGTTGATTTACTGATTAATTCTTTTTTTTATTTTTCAAATTTCTTTTAGCAGTTCCGATTATGCTGTTTAACAATTTCTTAATGCTTATTAATTGATTTTGAATTGAACTTGTATCCGGATAATTTTCGGAATATTCACATAAAAGCAACCAATATTCAAGTTCTTCGGCTTCTTTAGCCGAGATTTTCAGTTTGTGAATAAAATCTGCTTTGCTTTCGGCATTTTGCGCTTCACGAATATTAGCTCCTATTGATGTTCCGGCTCTGAGTATTTGTCGGGCAATTACATATTTATGTTTTTCTTCCAAACTCTCGGAAAATTCTATTATTTTTAATGCAAGCTCAAAACTTAAATCAACAATTTCATTTCCTGATTTTTTCATTTTGATATTTTTTACCAATTAATAATCACAATTTAAATCCAATCATCACATCAGCTAATCAACTAATCATCACATCAGCTAATCAACTAATCTTTACATCAACTCATCCTTATAAAATTTTCGAAAATCCAACTTAATTTCATCCCGAATTCGAATAAATTCCGACAAAATAAATTCATCGCTTCCTTCAGCTTCAGCAGGATCATCGAAACCGATATGTAAACGATACTTGACATGTCCCGTAAACACCGGACAAGTTTCTTTTGCACCGCCGCAAACCGTAATGACATAATCGAAGTTTTCGTGCAAAAAATCATTTACGTGTTTGGGATTATTTCCGCTTAAATCGATGTCGTATTCGTGCATCACTTCTATTGCTTTCGGATGAACTTCTTTGCTCGGT
>JAOZQB010000243.1 GCA_029932445.1 Bacteroidales bacterium
TACGGATTGCGATTAATGGTTTCCCCGTATTAAGCAGAGAATAAAAGTGTATAAATCCTTTTTTGTTATATTTGCATGAAAAAGAGCAAATGAGCAAAATAAGAGTTACAAAGCAATTTAATTTTGAAAGTGCACATGCTCTGTGGAATTATGACGGAAAATGTAAAAATATCCACGGGCATACCTACAAACTTTTTGTTACTGTTATCGGAAATCCGATTGATGACAGTACAAATCATAAATTCGGAATGGTTATTGACTTCGGCGATTTGAAAAAGATCGTAAAAACACATATTGTGGATGTGTTTGATCATGCTGTTATTTTAAATGAAAAAGCACCCTACAAAAATTTTATCGGTGTTCCCGAAATGTTCGAACGTTTTATTACCACAAAATACCAGCCGACTTGCGAAAACATGGTGGTTCACTTTGCCGACATCATAAAAAAATATTTACCGAAAAATGTAGATTTATTTTCCGTGAGATTATACGAAACCGAAACATCCTATGCGGAATGGTTTGCTTCCGACAATTAAAAATCGTAATTTTGTATAAAGCAAAGCCATGAAAAAAACTGATTATAAAACAAAAGTGATAAATGAAATAAGTTTTGTGAAAGATGATGACACACTCCAAAAATTGTATTCGTCAGTACATTCATTTCTTAGAAATTTCGATGAAAATTTAAAAGATGAAAAACCGAGTTTTGAAGAATGGAGCAAACAGTTTGAAGATGAGTTTAGTTCAGATGAGTATATTGAAGAATACGAAATGACTTTAAGAGAATTCAGAATGAGCATTTATAAAGCGGAAATTTCCGATGAGTTTTTAACAACGGAAGAGTTTAGGGAAAAAATTCAACGATGGTAAAAAGCAGAAATGTTATTTTTCAAAACAAATTTGAAAAACAAGGTCACAACATTGTCAAATATATCAGAATTAAATCTCCGCAAAATGCTGAAAAGTTAAAAAAACAGATTTTATTACAAATCGAAGCAATAAAACAAAATCCGAAACTTTTCCCGAAAGAAAAATATTTATACACAAAACGAGGTTTATATCGTTTTTCTCTTGTTCTGAAATCATGAAAAATCACTTATAAAGTTACAAAAACCAAATTAATTTTTCTCGGAATTATTCATACAGCACAACACCCGAGCAAAATAAAAAACTAAGAACAAAATTATGACAGACAAAAAACTATTTTTACTTGATGCTTATGCCTTGATATTCAGAGCATACTACGCATTTATAAAAAATCCGAGATACAACTCAAAAGGCTTAAATACTTCAGCAATCCTTGGTTTTACAAATACGCTTTATGAAATTCTGAGAAAAGAAAAACCCTCTCATATTGCCGTTGTTTTTGATCCGCCTGCGGGAAATTTTCGCAGTGAAATTTTTCCCGAATACAAAGCACACAGAGATGCAACGCCTGAAGATATTATAAAATCCGTTCCGCATATTAAAGATATTATAAAAGCATTTAATATTCCGATTTATGAAATTCCCGGTTTTGAGGCGGACGATGCCATCGGAACACTTGCAAAAAAAGCGGAAAAAGCCGGTTTTACAACTTATATGATGACCCCGGATAAAGATTTCGGACAATTGGTTTCGGATAACATCTTTATGTATAAACCGAAAAGGGGCGGAAATGATGCCGAAATTCTCGGCAAAAAAGAAATTTGTGAAAAATACGGTATTGAAAATCCGGAACAAGTCATAGATATCCTCGCAATTTGGGGCGATGCCGCCGATAATATTCCGGGCATTCCGGGTGTAGGCGAAAAAACATCCATGAAATTAATTCAAAAATACAAATCTGTTGACGGCATCTATGAACATCTTAATGAGCTGAAAGGCAAACAAAAAGAGAACATTGAAAACAGTAAAAATTTAGTTAAACTTTCAAAGGAACTCGTAACCATATCTTTAGATGTACCGGTTGATATAAACGAACAAGATTTAGAAAAAAACGAACCGGATTATAAAAAATTAGAAGCCCTTTTTAAAGAGTTTGAATTCGGAGCTTTAGCAAAACGAATTATACCGGGCAAACAAGAAACCGTTTCGCAAGGCAGTCTTTTCGGCGGACAGGAGGTTACGACAGCTCCCGATACAAACTCCGAAACTTACACAGATTTTAAAAATATTAATAACTCGGAACATAATTATTTATTGATTGAAAGTGAAGATGACATAAAAAATCTTGTTTCGAAATTAGAGCAGACAAAAGAATTCTGTTTCGATACAGAAACCACCGGAACCAATCCGCATCTCGCTGAATTAGTCGGCATTTCATTTTCATACCGAAAATTTGAAGCGTATTATATTCCGGTTCCGAAAGATAAAGAGTTGCTGAATAAAATTATAAATCTGATTAAACCGGTTCTGGAAAATCCGTCAATAAAAAAAATCGGTCAGAATATCAAATATGACATTATTATTCTTTCAAATCACGGGATTAATGTTGCAGGCAAGCTTTTTGATACCATGCTTGCTCATTATTTGCTTGAACCTGCAAAACGGCATAACATGACTGTTTTGGCTCAAACTTTATTAAATTATAATCCCGTATCAATTGAAACTTTAATCGGTAAAAAAGGCAAAAACCAACTTTCGATGCGAAATGTTCCGCTTGAACAAGTGAAAGAATATGCCGGGGAAGATGCCGATATTACTTTACGCCTTAAAGAAGTTCTCGAAAAAGAGCTTGCAAAAGACGAGAAATTAAATAAACTTGCTGAAGATATTGAGTTTCCTTTGGTTTATGTGCTTGCCGATACGGAAAAAAACGGGGTAAAAATAAGTACTGAACAACTTCAAAATTATGAAAAGGAACTCACCGAAAGAATAAATAAAACAGAAGAAAAAATTTATAAACTTGCCGGAACCAAATTCAATATTGCCTCTCCGAAACAAATGGGAACAATTCTGTTTGACACTTTAAAAATTACGGATAACCCAAAAAAGACAAAAACCGGGCAATATGCAACGGGTGAAGATGAACTTCTGAAACTGAAAGATAAACACGAAATAATTAATCTGATTTTAGACTACAGGGGTTTTGCAAAACTCCTTTCAACTTATGTAAAAGCCCTTCCGGAATTAATTAATCCGAAAACAGGGAAAATACACACATCCTATAATCAGGCAGTTACGGCAACGGGTCGATTAAGTTCCGCCAATCCGAACTTGCAAAATATTCCGATACGAACCGATGACGGAAAACGCATTCGCGAAGCATTTATTCCGTCGGATGAAAATCATATTTTGTTTGCAGCAGATTATTCGCAAATTGAATTGCGAATTATGGCGCATCTCAGCAAAGACAAAAATATGCTTGAAGCTTTTAATAATAAAGAAGATATTCATGCATCGACGGCAGCAAAAATTTTCGGCGTAAAGCTTAAAGATGTTACAAAAGAAATGAGAAGTAAGGCAAAATCAGCCAATTTCGGAATAATATACGGGATTTCTGCTTTCGGATTATCTCAAAATTTAAACATCCCTCGTTCGGAAGCCAAAGAACTGATTGACGGTTATTTTGCCTCATACCCGGATGTAAAAAACTACATGGATGAAAGCATCAGAATTGCAAGAGAGCAAGAATATGTTTCAACAATTTCGGGAAGAAAGCGACAATTAAAGAATATCAATTCGCGAAATTCACTTTTGCGCAGCAATGACGAACGCAATGCCATAAATGCTCCGATACAAGGCACGGCAGCCGATATTATAAAAATTGCCATGATAAATATTTTTGCAAAATTTAAAACCGAAAAATTAAATACAAAAATGATTTTGCAGGTACATGATGAACTGGTTTTCGATGTTCCGAAAAACGAAACTGAGAAAACAAAGCAAATTGTAATCGAAGAAATGGAGCATGCTTACAAACTTTCAGTTGATTTGATTGTTGACAGTAATTTTGGGGAAAATTGGTTAAAAGCACATTAGAAAATAAGTTGAAAGTATAAAGGG
>JAOZQB010000062.1:0-2760 GCA_029932445.1 Bacteroidales bacterium
ATGAAAAAACAAATACTTTCAGCAATAGTATTTTTAATAAGTATTAACTCTTTTGCTCAAAAGGCTGTTCCTGATTTCTCAGTAACGGATATATACGGGCATACACACAAATTATATTCTGATTATCTGAATCAAAACAAATATGTTTTTATTGATTTTTTCACGGTCGGCTGCCAATCTTGTGCTGAATTAAGTCCCGTAATTGATACCGTTTACAAAAATTTCGGATGTAATTACGGAGATGTTGTTTTTCTGGGTATTGACGGATATTATGACGACCCGCATGTTTTTGAGTTTACGCAAAATTATCAAATGACTTTTCCTGCTTCAAGCGGAAATGAAGGCGGAGGAAATCAAGTTTTTACTGATTTTAATATTAATTATACACCTTATAAAATTTTAATTGACCCCACCGGTAAAATCATTGCTGACTATCCTTTTGAAACATCCGTAAAATATTACAGAGACACTTTACTTGCAGAAGGGTTAATATTACAGCCATGCTCCGGAAATGATTTTTGGTTTTTTTCATTGCTTTCTGAAAGTGATTCAATAGTCGGTGAAATAAACGAAACCGATAAAACAATTAACATTTTAATGCCGAACGGAACTGATTTAAGCCAATTAACAGCTTTTTTCGTTGCCGAATCAAATTCCGTCGTAAAAATTAACGGAACCGAACAAATAAGCAGTGAAACCGTAAATGATTTTTCGCAAGGTGCACTTGTTTACGACATCACTTCCGAAGACGGAACTACCGAATCGTGGACGGTTACCGCAGCAACATCTTCTGTCTCAAACATTTCAGATAAAAACATTAATATTTATCCCAATCCTGTTAAAACTGACTTTTTCATTGATTTTACTTCTTTTAATTTCAAAAATATTCAATCGGAATTGTATAACAGCGAAGGTAAAAGAATCAAATCATTTACTTTAAAAGAAGCAAATTCGCTAATTAATATTTCAGATATCCCCTCAGGAATTTATTTTTTAAAAATTAGAACTAATAATAATTTGTTTATCAGAAAGATTGTAAAGAAATAATTGTAACAAATCTTTTGAATTTTTCTTAACCAATAATCATACGAAAGTTAATAATTCCTGAATTTATTAATTTCTCCCGAATTTTCCGATTCATTAGTTTTCAATTTTATATCTTTACAAAATATTTTATATAAATTTTCACTAAACAATTCAACATTATACACCCTTAAAATGAAACAACTAAAAAAAACAATCAGCGTATTTATTATTACAATTATATTTACTTCCGTATTATTTTCTCAAAAGGATACAACACAAATTATTATTTTGCATACCAATGATATGCACGCCAAAATTGACAATTTCGACAAATTAGCTTATGTCGTTAAAACATATAAGGAAAAATATGAAAATGTTTGGTTATTTTCCGCCGGGGATTTATTTACCGGAAATCCTATTGTTGATCAATACAAAGATCCGGGTTACCCGATGATTCAATTTATGAATATGATGCCTTATGATATTTCATGTATCGGTAATCATGAATTTGATTACGGACAAGCCAAACTAAATGAACGCATTAAGCAAGCAAAATTTCCCTTTCTTTCAGCAAATATCGAAGTAAAATCAAATACTGTTTTAAAACAACCGATTGATTACTACAAGTTTACTGCAAAAGACAGCACTACAATCGGTGTTTTGGGACTTCTGCAAGTAGGGAAAAACGGCTATCCGGACTCAAGTCCCCTAAAAATGAGAAACATAACTTTTCATAATCCGTTTGAATACGTCAAAAAATATAAAAGTTACAAAGATTCTTCAGATATCTTTATTTGCTTGAGTCACCTCGGTTATGAAGATGATATTAAATTGGCTGAAGAATTTCCGTATTTTGATGTTATTGTGGGAGCCCATTCACATACAACCTTAAAAGAAGGGGTTCATAAAAATCGAACGTTTATTTTGCAAGCCGGTTCGTATCTGAAATATTGCGGGGTTTTAACTTTAAAGCTTGTTAACCACAAAATCATTAGCGAAAAAGATTCTTTAATCAATTTATACAAACAAAACAGTGTCCCGGAGATTACAAAAATTATTGAAGAATATAATAACAATCCGGTTTTGAATACAGTTATCGGTAAAGCCGAAAAAGCATTGACCGGAAAAGACGAACTCGGATCTATGATGACCGATGCTATGCGTGATACATTACATGTTGATATTGCTTTTCAAAATAACGGCGGTATTCGTGTGCATGAAATTCCGAAAGGAAATATTTTACTGAAACAAGTTTTTGAACTTTCACCCTTCGGAAACACCTTCGTTACCTACAAAATGTGTCCTGTTCAAATTAAAAAACTCATAACATATGCTTACGAAATTCATAACAACAGCACTTTGCAAGTAAGCGGTATTCAAATTGAATTAGTAACGGAAAATGATAAATTGAAAAAAATTATTTTGAAAGACGAAAAAGGGAATAAACTTCCTTTCAGAAAATACACTGTTGCAATAAATGATTATATGGCAAATGCTTACTCATTAAAATTTCTTAAAAAAGGTAAAAATACAGGATTAATTGATGCTAAAATAACAACTGATTTTATTAAAAAACATTCGCCGCTAAATTATGAAGGAATAAAAAGAATATTTATAACAAAAATTTAATCTTATCCTTTAATTAAACAAAATCCGAGTTCATGGATGATTTAATAATCAATAAAACCATATTTACACCTGACATTCTTCTTAGTAAAAAAGACATTTTTTTTA
>JAOZQB010000062.1:2860-14717 GCA_029932445.1 Bacteroidales bacterium
AAAACAAAACTTATAATCAACCGGTTATACGAAAAAGGTGATGAATTATCCGAAGATACCGGAAAGGAATTTCAATACATTTATGAATTTAAATTTAATTTTATTGAAATTGATGAAGAAAACTCTGAGGTTTTTATTTTCTGACATTTGTTCACTATATTTTCATTACATCTATTTGTTAATCGTTTTGTAATAGTCGTTTTTTTTCATACTTTTATATCGTTAATTTAGTAACCCTATAAATTAATTTGTTTAAATACAATATGGAAACAATTAAATTAAAGAGAACACAACTCAGTCCTGAAATTACTTTAGATAAAACAAATAATATCTTTGAAATTTCAGGAAAATCAGGTGTAGAAAATGCTTATGATTTCTACAAACCCATATTAGATTGGTTCATAGAATATTTTAAAACTCCGAATGAAAATACAGAAATTAATTTTTATTTAGAATATCTGAATTCTGCCTCTTCGGTACAAATAGGAAATTTATTTAATTTATTTAAAATTAATAAAGATAAATGTAAAATTTCCCTAAATTGGTTTCACGAATCTGATGATGAACTCATGTATGATGTCGGTATAGAATTTCAATATATGTATGACATAAAATTCAATTTTAAAGTAATAAAAGAAGATTCAGACCGGTTTCAATTTTAATCAGTTTCTAATAAATCTTAAAATTTGATTCCTTTTTATTTTTATAAACCGGATATACAACATAATGATAAATAATACAACCGATACAGAAATTAAAAGCAACATCCGCAAAAATACAAACAGCTAATATTCCCGCTATTACAGAAGCAGCCAACGGGAAAAAGAAAAATAATCCCAACGCTAAAGCGGATAAAAAGAATCCCAAACGTGCGGCAAAAACCTTTGGTGCTTTATTAATCATCTTTTTAGGCAAATTAGTAATATTAAAAAACGTTTTTACCAACCACGAAATAGGGCTGACAGGAACTTTCTCAAATATTCTGAATGAAAAATCGAACAAAGCAACTGCTAAAAACAATATATTTTGTGTAATTATAAATAAAAGAATTAAGCTCAAAACTAAAGAAGCTGTAACTCTGCTTACATTTTCATTTATTTGTTCGTTTGATACGGGGCATACTAATTGATTCATTTATTCTGTTTTATTTGATTTATAGCAATATTGTAACGCAAAGATACACATCTTTGATTTATATCAATGTGATTTCAGTCACTTTTTTTATTATTTATCAATAAATTTCACAGAAAACCAAATCCGGAATGTTGTATTTTTAAAAACAGAAACACATATTACTGTATGTCCGATAATTATAAGAAATATATTTTACTTTAATTGATTTAAACGAATCAACAATTCTTTTTGAATTTTTTCTTTTAATTCATTCATATTAATATCTGCAGAAAGTTCCTTTCTAATTGAAGTCACGCTTTTTTCGGTAAATCCGCACGGATTAATAGAGTCAAAATAAGACAAATCGGTATTCACATTTAAAGCAATGCCGTGCATTGTAATGTTCCTGCTTACTTTTACTCCGATTGAACATATTTTACGTTCTCTTATTGTTTCTGTTTCCAGCCAAACACCGATATTTCCGGCACTTATTTCACCTTTTATACCGTAATCTTTTAAAATATCAATAATCAAATATTCAAGCAAATAAATATAATCTTTAACTCCCAAATGATAATTTTCCAGGTCAATAATCGGATACATTACAATTTGCCCCGGTCCGTGATAAGTAATATCTCCTCCCCTGTCAACCGGAAAAAATTCAGCATTTAGTTGTTTCAATCGGTCTTCAGTTATAAGAAAATTGTTTCTGTTACCGCTTTTCCCTATGGTATAAACATGCGGATGTTCACAAAATAATATACTCCCTTCAATATTTTCGCCTTTTAACTTCTTTAAAATTGCTTCTTCAAAAATATCATTTTGAATTTTATAAGCTTTTTTATAAGAAATTAATCCCAAATTTTTAATTATTATTTTTTCCATATTTTTTAAAAAATGCAAAGATGCAATTATTAAAAGACAATTTTTAAAGGTTTTATAAACTTTTAATATTTTTTTAAAAAAGCGTTATAAAATATAAACCGAAATTTCTTATATTTGCGAAAATACAAAAACACATATTTTTCAACAAAAAAATAAAAAATCATAATGGATAAATTACTTTTATTAGGAGACGAAGCAATTGCACAAGCTGCAATTGATGCCGGTTTATCGGGCGCTTATGCCTATCCCGGAACACCCTCCACGGAAATTACCGAATACATACAAAGAAATAAAATTGCAAAAGAAAGAAACATTCACAGCGAATGGTCAACAAACGAAAAAACAGCCATGGAGTCGGCTCTCGGAATGTCCTATGCCGGAAAACGTGCAATGGTTTGCATGAAACATGTGGGACTTAATGTTGCAGCCGATGCCTTTATGAATTCGGCAATTACCGGGGTAAACGGCGGATTGATTATTGTCGTAGCTGATGATCCGAGTATGCACTCTTCTCAAAATGAGCAAGATTCTCGATATTTCGGCGATTTTGCAATGGTTCCGATTTTTGAACCTTCAAATCAACAAGAAGCATACGATATGGCTTATGAAGCATTTGATTTTTCTGAAAAATTTAACGTACCGGTTTTATTTCGTATAACAACACGCTTAGCACATTCCAGAAGCGGTATCACAAGAAAAAAACTTACAGATGAAAATAAAAACAGTTTTCCCGGAGATTTAAGACAATTTGTTTTACTCCCTGCAATTGCTAAAAAAAATTATCGTATCTTAATCGGTAATCAAGTGCGTTTGGAAGATGCTTCCGAACATTCGGCTTTTAATGAATACATCAAAGGAAACGATAAATCAATCGGAATTATAGCTTCCGGAATTGCTTACAATTATCTTATTGAAAATTTTGAAAACGGAAAAGTTCCTTATCCGGTCGTAAAAATAAGTCAATACCCTCTACCCTCTGATATGATCAGAGAACTCTATGAAGAATGTGAAACAATAATGGTGATGGAAGACGGCTATCCGTTTATTGAACATAAACTTACGGGTGTTCTCGGTGATAAAAAAGTAAAAGGAAGATTAACAGGCGATTTACCGCGTGACGGTGAATTAAATCCGAACCATGTTGCTGTTGCTTTGGGGCTGGAAAAACCGGTTGAAGAAAAACAAGCTGAAATTTTAGCTCCCCGTCCGCCGGCATTATGCCCGGGTTGCGGACATACCGATGTATTTTTGGCACTTAATGAAGTGATGAAGGAATACGGACCGGGAAGAGTTTTCTCCGATATCGGATGTTACACACTTTCTGCTTTGAAACCTTTGGAAAGCATTAACACATGTGTTGATATGGGAGCTTCAATAACGATGGCAAAAGGAGCTTCCGATGCGGGACTAAAACATGCCGTTGCTTTTATCGGAGATTCTACTTTTACCCATTCCGGAATGACCGGTTTACTTGATTGTGTTTATGAAAATACGGCGATTACGGTTATTATCTCAGATAATGATACCACAGGTATGACAGGCGGACAAGCTTCGCATGCCGAACATCGTTTGCACCAAATATGCAAAGGACTCGGTGTTGAAGAAGATCACATCAGAAGTTTTATTCCCTTAAGAAAAAATCATGAAGAAGCTTTAGAAATTATAAAGGAAGAGCTTGAATATGAGGGTGTTTCAGTTATCATTCCGCACCGTGAGTGTGTCAGAACTTTGGAACGTAAACATAAAATGAAAGTGAAAGTTGAAAAAATGAATTAAAAGGTTTCACGCAAAACAAATAAAGAAAAACGCAAATAACGCGATAACACTCTATGCAATATAAATAATTTAATTATTAAAAGATGAAATTCGCAGAATTGTAAATAATCTTTAAATTTCTTTGCAATCTTTGCGAAAAACTTCGCGACTTTTGCGTGAAATAATATAAAACATAAAAATGAATTAAAAGGTTTCATGCAAAGCAAATAAAGAAAAACGCAAAGAACGCGAAGAAAATTTTTATACAAAAAACAATATAACACTCTCTGCAGTTTTTGAAAAACTTTGTAACTTTAGAAAGAAATAAAAAATATCAGATGACAGAAAATGAAATTTCATATAAGATAATAGGTGCCGCTATTGAATTGCATAAAACAATAGGTCCCGGGCTTCTTGAATCTGCTTATGAAAATGCTCTTGCTTTTGATTTAAAAAAAATGGGATTTTCCGTAAAACAACAAGTTCCGATGCCTTTTATTTATAAAAATATAAAACAAGATGTAGGATACAGAATTTATTTATTAGTTAATAATAAAGTAATTATTGAAATAAAATCAATAGAAACATTAGCACCAGTTCATTTTGCTCAAACTTTAACTTATTTAAGATTAGCTGAACTTAAATTAGCTTTATTAATAAATTTCAACAACAAACTACTAAAAGATGATATTCACAGAATTGTAAATAATCTTTAAATTTATTTGCATTCTTTGCGAGAAACTTTGTGCTCTTTGCGTGAAATAATATAAAACATAAAAATGAATTAAAAGGTTTCATGCAAAGCAAATAAAGAAAAACGCAAATAACGCGAAGAAAAATAGTAAATTAAATAACACGATAACACTCTATGCAATATAAATAATTTAATTATTAAAAGATGAAATTCGCAGAATTGTAAATAATCTTTAAATTTCTTTGCAATCTTTGCGAAAAACTTCGCGACCTTTGCGTGAAATAAAAAACAATAAAAATATAAAACATGAAAACAGATATAATATTATCAGGTGTAGGCGGACAAGGCATTTTATCAATTGCCGCAACTATCGGCACAGCAGCTTTACAAGACGGTTTAAATATAAAACAATCGGAAGTACACGGCATGAGCCAAAGAGGCGGCGATGTATCATCAAATATGCGCGTTTCCGATAAACCTATTGCTTCCGATCTTATTTCAAAGGGAAAAGCCGATGTTATTCTGTCGGTAGAACCGATGGAAGCATTACGTTTTGTTTCTTATTTAAAAAAAGACGGATGGCTTATCACCAATTCAAAACCCTTTAAAAACATTCCGAATTATCCGGATATCGAAGGTATTTATGAAGAAATTCGTAAAATAAAAAACCATATCATCGTTGATGCCGACGGTATTGCCAAAGAATTAAAATCGTTACGTTCTTCAAATATTGTCATGCTGGGTGCCGCATCGCCCTTTATTGATATGAACTTTGAAAGTTTTAAAAATGCCTTACGTACCATTTTCGGAAAAAAAGGTGAAGATGTTGTGGCTAAAAATATTCTGGCTTTAGAAAAAGGCAGAGAATTTACCATGTCAAAAATAAATAAGTAAATGACTGAAAATCAAATGCGAAAAATAATAAGGCGGGTATCTTTATATCCGCCTTATTTAGGTGCAGGTATAAAGTTGAAAAATGTCAACAAAGATTTTACGCGTTTTGAAGTTCAAATGAAAATGCATTGGTATAATCGCAATATTTTCGGAACTCATTTCGGAGGTTCTTTATATGCCATGTCCGATCCGTTTTTTGTATTTATCATTATGAATTTTCTCGGAAAAGAATATATTGTATGGGATAAATCGGCAAACATTAAGTTTGTAAAACCCGGAAAAGGTACTGTGAATGTTGTATTTGAAATTTCGAAAGATAAACTTGAAGAATTAAAAAATGATGTTGATGAAAAAGGGAAAAATACGTACTTTTTCAAAACAGAAATTACAAATTCCGACAATGAAGTTGTTGCTCGTATAGAAAAAGAAATTTACGTAAAGAAAAAAAACTAATCGACACAGCACTTGCCGTGACCGAAACCGCCGGCAAGATTTATTAACTTCGAAGAACCGCAATGCGGACAATGTTTAATATCCGTATTAAAACTAATTTGAAATAAATGACCGCATGCTTCACATTTTATAATATTTTGTCTGAAGTGAACATTGCCGCCTTCCAATCTTAAGTTTTTTCCGTTAATTAAAAAATCAGAAAGTTTTTTTCTGGCAACTTCAATTAATCTGGTAAAAGTAGGACGTGAAATTTCCATTTCAAGAGCAGCTTCTTCTTGTGACATGCCCAAAAAATCCGACAATCGAATAGCTTCAAATTCATCCAAACTTAAGATTACGCGTTCCAAATCTTTGGCTGAAATTCCCGAAGGTTTAAAATTTGTAAATATCGGCGGAGTATGTACTTTTCTGTTTTTTTGCGGTCGTGCCATAATATTTTACTAAGATAATTAACAAAATTATGAATTTATTCTGAAATAATGTTCATAAAGAACAAAGAATATCATAATTTTAAACATCATTCTGAATATTAGAAAATTCTGCCGGCTTAAGTATTAAAAATTTATTTTTCAATCAGAATAAACGGGCTCCAATAAAACGGATGCGCATAGCTTCCGTCTTCAATAAGTTTCAATTTTGTTATACGCAAAGAATTCCCGTACTGATTATTCAAATCATTCGTATTTAAAATATTTTTATAAAAATTCAACATTAATTCAGCTCTCGGCTCACCGGAAACTTCCCAAAGCGACAAAATTATATTTTTTGTTCCCGTATAAAATATCGCTTTTGAAAAGCCGGCAATACTTTCATTTCTGTCATATTTTCCGTAGCCGGTTTCACAAGTCGACAAAACAAGTAATTCCGGATTCAAATTTAAATTATATATTTCATTCATATATACCACACCGTCATTTTCATCATCATCACTATTATGTGCAAACAAAATACCGGATAAACTCGGATTTTCCGAATTAATAAAAGCATGCGAAGCAATATGAATATATTTGAATTCTTCGGCATCAATTAACTGAATAAATTCTTCATCAGCTTCATCACGAAGGTCAATTTCCGGTGATTTTTCCGATATTTCAAATTCATTATTTATATCCGTAACTTCTTTTTCACTTTCGGTAAGATAAGAAATATGATTACCTGAAAGTAGTCGTGTTTCAGAATTAGTTTGAAAAGTTTGTTGGGTCTTTTTCAAATTATTATATGTTTCTTTTGAAATCATTTTAATATCGGGTTTGTCAAACACCGGTGCAATACCGACCCAATCATCCGTATATAAAGAATCCGGAATTTCCGAAGAAGTATTCTGTAAAAAATCTCCTGATTCTGAATAAGTTACGGAATATCTTTTAATTAAAAACGGATAATCCGTAAAATTCATTGAATTACCGAAATATTCTTCAGTCAAAAGTGACTCGAAAGGAATCATTCCGATAGTTCCGCCGGGAATAACAATTAAGTGTTTAATTGATGTTTTATTTTTTACGAAATCGGGAATTAATTCATTATACAAGGCAAATGCTTCCTCCGTATAAGCTTTTACGCTTGCTTCGTTTTGAGAAAATAGATGCTTTCTGTAATTTTTGAGCTTATTGTTAAAGTTGGGGTCCTTAATAATATGATAATGGGTATCTCTTTTTCCGATTGAAAAAACATAAATATAATTTGCCGATTTCGGTGCGAAATAACTTAATACAACTGTGCTGTCGTTTATGAAATTCTGAATTTTTCTGACCGTAACAGAATAATCTTTATATTTCAATTTGTTGTATTTCGGACAATTCTGCTTTGATTCGTAAATAAATGATTGATACTTTTTGTATAAACCGATTAATTTGCTTTTGTCCTTATCAGAAGGATTTTCAGATATTTTTTTTCTTAAATAAGCCAAATCTGACAGTAAATTCGTTTCGATATTCAGAATGGAATCAGAAATTCCGGCAAATTTTGTTGCTTGCGGTAAAGAACATAAGATGTATGCCTTATTTTTTTCGGCATAAAAGAATGCTTTATTTAAATAGTTATTTTCGTTTGTTTTATTATATATAAGCATACATAATGCTGTTGCTTTTTCATAAACTTCCGAAATTTTATCATCAAGATATTTTTTATCTTTTGACAATAAAGCCGTTTTTCTTATTCTTTCGATGATTAAATCTGCTGCCCCGTATGCATCAGCAGCTTTTTTTAAAAAATCAGGATTATTTGATCTCAGAAAAAGATTTTTGAATGCATAGGTTTTCTCAATAAGTGTTTCTAAAAGTAATTTTTGGTCGTAATACAAATTAAAATTATTATTTAAATCAGGATTTTGTGAGATATCCTGCAAATCAAAGTTCTCAACATTACTGATTAATGCCTTTTGCAAAAACTTTAATTCGGAAAAATAATCTTTTTTAATTTTATAAGCAGATGCTTTTAAAAAAAAGAGTTCAGCTGTTTTCGGATTTTTATTTCCGGATAATTTTAATCGGATTTCTAAACTTTTATCATAATTTTCGATTGCCGGATAATATTCTCCGTCATTTTCGTATGCGTTTCCGATGTTTTTATATGATTCGGCAACTTCAAGATGATTATCACTTTTCAACACATTTTGTTGAACGATTAAGGCATTATTAAAATAATTTATTGCCGCGTTATTTTTTGAATTCTCACTTAAAATCAAACCGATTTTTGTGTATTGTTCCGCCACTTTCAAATTCCATGTTTCATACTGTTTTTTACTTATTTCTAATGATTGATTAAAATTCTCAACAGCAGCTTTAAAATTATTCATTTTTAAATAAACTTCTCCCGTATTTATCAGAATTTTAGCAACGGCAGAACTTTCTTCTCCGAATATATTCTTAAAAATTCCTAAAGCTTTTTCATTGTATTCCAGAGCTTTACCATATTTTCCGGTATAATCCAGCATCTTTGCCGCAGTGGCAAATAAACTCGCGGTTTCTTTACTGTTCTCCCCTAAGTTTCGGACGGTAATCTGCAATGCTTTTTCGTAATTTTCAGATGCTTTTTCATAATTTCCCGACAGACGAAAAGTTGATCCCGTTTCCGCATATAAAGTTGCAAGTTCTTGATTATATGCGTTTAGCTTCTTCTTTTTAATTGTCATTGCTTCTGAAAAACATTTTAATGCAAAATCCGGATTTTTCGTTTTCATATAAGCACGACCGGTATTAAGGAGAGAACTTGCAATTCTTAAATCATCTTCAGGAAGTATTTGCTTTCTTATTTGCAATGCCTTTTCATAAAGTTTCAGACTTTTATAATATTCGCCGGTTTTTGCATACAATAAAGCTAAATTATTATACGAATCCGTTATTTTAATATGATTGATACCGTGAATTTTTTTTCGTATTCCGAGTGCTTTTATTTGTTGGTTTCTTGCTTCCGAATATTTTTTTGCATAGAGGTAAACAAAACCTGTTTTTTCACAGAAATCGGCATAAATATCCGAATTTTCTCCTGAGGTACTTATCGCTTTTTGTTTTCCTTGAGACAAAATATCCAATGCTTTATTTAATTCTCTTTTATAAATAAATAAATCGACTCTTTTTAATTCACATTCCAAAAAAGCTTCATTAAGATTATGCGTCGAATAAATATTACCGGCTTTTATTAAATATTCCGATGAACTGTCGAATTCTGATTCTTTTTGAAATTTATCCGCTTTAATTAAATAAGTTCTTGCAAGAAGTGTATCCTTAATAAGTGTTTGCGAAAAAGTATTATTAATAATCGTGAAAAGAATCAAAAGTGAAATAATTTTTTTCATTTGCGTTCAGATTTAGTTTATTGATTTTTTTGATTTTTTGATGTTGTTATTGCCGACGATTCAAATATGAAACGTTTTAATGTTTTATATTTTTGTGTCGGCTTTTGTTTTTTTATACAAAACGTTTGAGATTTGTAAATAAACTTTTTGTTACTTCAAGATAACCGGCGGATATTTAATCGTCAGCTGTCTGATCAATTATGGAGTTTTAAGTAAAAATATCAATTAAAAATATCCACCACCCAATCTCCCGGTTCGAATATTTCAAATTCAAAAATGGCATCGTGGCTCGATGTATTTAATTTGTTCATAGTCGTATATGACACTTTGATAGTCACAGGAAATTTAATAAACTCAAAGCCCTGAGAATACCCTATTTTGGTCTCAACGCCGTTTGAGGCATCAATTCTGAGATTTGTAATAGTAGTATTTCGATTGCCGTTTTGTAAGAAATTTATGAGAACACGTTCTTTCATTCCTCCTGATTTACTGAGGGTATACCTATCAATTTGAAATTTATTAATTATCTTAGGGGCTTTAGGTTTCGGGCCCAGATATAAATCCTCTTCCCACAGACCTTCCATAATACTGTCACGGTCTGCTAATTTCAATGTTAATATGCCTTCTCCGTTTCGTTTCCCTTTTCTGAATTCTCCGGTATAGCTGTCTCCGTTTGCCCAAGTATAAGTCCCTTTACTAGGCCATCCTTTATAGAATTTTCCGGTAAATGAATCTACTCCGATTGCTGTACCTTTGCCTTGGGCAAAGCCTTTTCTGCATTTTCCTGTGTAAATACTGTCTATTTCCGGAACCAATACTTTGCAATCTTCCTGTGCGTTAACGTATTGAGGGAAACTAAATAATAAGACAAATAATAAAACGGATAAAATATGTTTCATAAGATTCTATTTTAAATATTAACGATAATTTGATGAACACAACACTCGGTATATAAAATAACAGTAACAAATATATATATAATCGGTACAAATATCAAAACTAAATACTTTTACAGATTTTAAAAATTATTGATTCACTCTTCAGATTGTGTCCGGCAGCAGATGCATTTAAAACCATTACGATCAAATATATTAATTAATCAATCCATTAATATTATTTTTTTATACAAAACGTTTGAGATTTGTAAATTTTTTATTCCTTAATTAAATATTATTAAATGTTCAGGGATTTTTTCTTTTTCTACTTTAGAAGATTGATGATAATACTTAATCCACTCAACTTTTGAGGATTTCAATTTTAATGAAAGAACTCTGTTGTTGTATTGGTATATTATTATGTTACCAGCATCAATATAATCATTGCCGAACAACGCCTCTATTTCTTGCAAAGTTTTACCTGTTAAATTTGCTTTTCCCAATGCCTCATGCATTCCGGCACTTCTAAACCCGATTAAAACTTCATTTTTGTCATAAAAATCAAAACTTCCCGTATGACCGAAATGATAGACATAGATTTGAAAGGAATTAAAGAGATCTCCCTCACTCATTATTTTACCGTTTAAATAACGCATCGGGTTCTTTCCAAATCCCAACCCGTTAAACAGCATATATTTATAATAAAATCCTTCATCTTTTGGTTTATAATAATACTTGTTTGCTTTGAGTTGTCCGCTGTTTGAAGGACCATATCTTTTTTTGAAATCAATAAGGTTTATCGGTTCCGATAAGAAATCTTTCAAGTACTGCGTTTTTGAAATTATCTTTACATTTTGTTCGGTTTTTTTTGCTGTATTACTATCATCATTGATAGAATCGAGTGTTTTTTCTTGCAGTAAATTTTTATTTAATGAAACAGATTCTAAATCAATATTATCCCGGAAAAGATTTTCAGATTCTGTATCTTCTTTAGATTCATTATTACAGTTGATAATAAGTAATGAAATTAGTAATATATAAATTTGGTGCCTCATTTTTATCCTATATTAGTTTTTATTGTCTAAATATCTTTAAATTACAAAAGCAAAATTGCAAAAATTTATTTCCTATGGTCATGAGAGAAGTTTTGCATTACTTATAACTTTTTGCTACTTGTCAGGTTTATAATTTGCCCTTATTTTTTTTATATTTGTTACCCAAGGTTTACTATTTTTCTGTTTTTTTTGATATTGTTACTAGCCAACGACTTGAATAAGACGTATTTTAATGCGCTTTATTTTTGTGTTATATCCTTTTAATCCTTATAAATGTATAATCTTAATTTATTATTTTCAAATGGAATTAGTTCAATTTCAAATTTTGTATTTATACTAA
>JAOZQB010000063.1 GCA_029932445.1 Bacteroidales bacterium
TTTTAAAACCCGAATCAAGTGCCGGTATTGTAAAATTGGTCTGGCGGTTTACGTTTTAAAACGAACAAACACTTAGAAATTCTGTAAACTTAAAATATTTTTCTTATACATTAATTTTCAATAAAAAAATACAGGAAAATATTTTGCTATTATTAAACATTATCTAATTTTGCAAACTCAAAAATCGGTGATGAAGTTCACCCTAAACCGTTTCGAGTATTCTTCGGACTGATGACTTCTGCTTTTATAAACTTATTAATTAATAATTATGATTGTATCATTAGCAGGATTAGTTATTGCCGGAATGCTCATCGCATGGCTTTTTAAATTTATTAAAATCCCGGAACTCGTCGGTATTTTAATTCTCGGTATTGCACTGGGTCCCTTTGCATTAAATATGCTGGATCCGAATTTAATCAACATTGCAAGCCAACTTACATCCGCTGCTTTAATTGTTATTTTACTTCGTGCGGGATTTGAACTTTCGAAAGACACACTTAAAAAAGTCGGTCGTCCTGCAATTTTATTGTCTATGATACCGGCAATTTTTGAAGCAACTGCCATTATGTTTCTGTCACACTATTTCTTAAATTTCACATTGTTGGAAGGTGCAATTCTAGGATCGGTTTTGGGTGCTGTTTCTCCGGCTGTTGTCGTTCCCTTAATGATAAAATTTATTGATGAAAAACGCGGAACAAAAAAAGGAATTCCGACATTGGTGCTTGCCGGTTCTTCAATTGATGATGTTTTTGTTATTGTAATTTACAGTATTTTAATCGGTATTTATACCGGAGGAAATGTTAATATTGCATGGGAATTATTCAGTATTCCCGCATCAATTATTCTCGGAATTGCCGTCGGAATTTTTACCGGATTTATTTTATATCTGCTTTTTGATAAATTTAATCCGCGAGCCACAAAACGGATGTTAATCATTTTAGCTGTCTCTGTTTTCTTGGTTCAGGCAGAACACCTTTTAGAAAATATCATTCCGTTTGCTTCACTTTTGGCTGTGATGTCAATCGGTTTTATTATTTTGGAAAAACGCGGTAAATATGCTCACGAATTATCTGAAAAATTAGCAAAACTTTGGATATTGGCAGAAATTGTTTTATTTACCATGGTCGGAACCGAAGTTAATATAAATGTGGCTTTAAAAATGGGATTAATCGGTGCATTAATTATATTTACTGCGTTAATTTTCAGAAGTATCGGAACTTGGCTCAGTCTTATAGGTACAGATTTAACAAAAAAGGAAAAATTATTTATTGTTATATCATACATCCCGAAAGCTACTGTTCAGGCAGCCATAGGCGGAGCACCTTTGGCTGCAATGAAAGCCGCCGGTATGACAACACTGCCCGGTGAACAAATTTTGGCAATGGCAGTACTGAGTATTCTGCTTACCGCACCGCTCGGTGCATGGGGTATTACCGTATACGGTAAAAAAGTTTTGGAAGTTGAAGGTGAATTAAAAAATTGATAATTGATAATTGTCAATTATTTATTGTCAATTTTAATTTCTTTTTTAAATATTTCGCCGTATAAGATTTTTTACATTTTACAAGTTCTTCCGGAGTACCGGCAAAAACAAGATAACCGCCTTTATCTCCGCCTTCCGGACCGAGATCAATAATATAATCCGCCGATTTAATAATTTCAAGATTGTGTTCGATAATAATAATCGTGTGACCTCTTTCAAGCAATGCATTAAACGATTGCAATAATTTATTAATATCATGAAAATGCAAACCGGTTGTCGGTTCATCAAAAATAAACAAAGTCTTTTTTTGTGCTTTTTCTTTGCTTAAAAAAGATGCCAATTTTACTCTTTGACTTTCGCCTCCGCTGAGCGTATTTGAAGATTGCCCTAACTTAACATAAGATAAACCGACATCAAGCAAAGGTTTTATTTGTGAAGCAATTTTTTCGGTTTCTTTATTTTCGATAAAAAAGTTGTATGCTTCTTCAACAGTTAACTCAAGAATATCGTAAATATTTTTGTTTCTGTATGTTACATCTAATACCTCATCTTTAAAACGTTTACCTTTACATTCTTCACAAACCAAATGCACATCAGCCATAAATTGCATTTCAACGGTAATTTCACCTTCACCGTTACAAGTTTCGCATCGTCCGCCGTCAACATTAAATGAAAAATGCGAAGGTTTAAAACCGTTAATTTTCGATGCCTGTTGTGATGCGTATAATTTTCTGATTTCATCATACGCTTTAATATAAATGACCGGATTTGAACGAGATGATTTCCCTATCGGATTTTGATTAACAAATTCAACATTATCAATTTGTTTTACGGCACCGTATATCTCTGCAAAATCACCGGGTTTTTTACCGTAATCATTAATTTCTCGACTCAATGCCGGATACAAAACATCTCGAATTAAAGAGGATTTTCCCGATCCGCTGACACCTGTTACTACCGTCATTGCATTTAATGGAAATTCAGCAGAAATATTTTTTAAATTATTGTGTGTTACCCCTTTCAACCCGATAAAATGATTTGAAATTCGTCTGTTTTCAGGAATAGGTATTGATAATTTATCTTGAAGATATTTGGCTGTATAAGATTTTTCTGTAATTGTATCATCGTTAATAAGCTGACTGTAAGTGCCTTGAAAAACAACTTCTCCGCCGTGAATTCCGGCAGCCGGACCGATATCAATAATATTATCACCGGATTTTATAATATCCTCATCGTGTTCGACAATAATAACCGTATTTCCGATATCTCGAAGTTGTTTCAACACTTTTATCAAAAGATGAGTATCTTTGGGATGCAAACCGATACTCGGTTCGTCCAAAATATAAAGCGAACCTTCCAAACTGCTTCCGAGCGAACTTGCTAAATTTATACGTTGCGATTCCCCGCCGGATAAGCTTGACGATAACCGATTTAAAGTTAAATAGGACAAACCGACATCCGATAAATATTGCAAACGATTTTTTATTTCAATCAAAAGACGCTCAGCTGTTTTTAATTGAAAATCCGATAATTGTAAATTGTCAAAAAACAGTTTCAATTCACTAATCGGTATATTTACCAAGTCACTGATTGATTTATTGTCAATTTTCACATATGATGCTTCTTTTTTTAATCGAGTCCCTTTACATTCATAACAAATTGTTTTACCTCTGAATCTGGAGAGCATTACGCGATATTGAATTTTTCTGCTTTTCTTCTCAATTTTCTTAAAAAAAGGAAAAATTCCGAAAACCGACTTATTCCCTTCCCATAATAATTTTTTTTCATCCTTACTAAGTTCAAAATACGGTCGGTGAACCGGAAAATTAAATTCAGATGCTTTTTCAATAAAACGATCTTTATACCAACTCATTTTTTCACCCCGCCAACAGGTAACAGCTCCCTGATAAATTGATAATGTCTTATTATTGATAACTAAATCCTCATCAATCCCCATCGTTTTTCCGAAACCTTCACAAACCGGACAAGCACCCACGGGATTATTAAAATTAAACATGTGAACGGACGGAACTTCAAATTGAATGCCGTCTGCTTCAAATTTATTTGAAAACTGATGTATCAAAACAGCACTTTTGTCAAAAATTTTAATTTTACAAATTCCTTTACCTTCATAAAAAGCCGTCTGAACAGAATCGGCAATTCGACTTTGAGTATCTTCATCATCAGAAACAGATATTCTGTCAATTACAATATTTGCAACCTTCGGTTTTTTTAATTTTTCAGAATTTATTACATCTTCTGTTTTCAAAATTATGTTATCAAATTCAACCCTTACAAACCCCTGTTTTAAAAGTACTTGCAATTGCTGCTTACAAGTTCTGTCATCATTTACATATAAAGGTGCAAGGATTAATGCTTTTGTTCCGTTTGAAAATTTATTCAAAAAATTAACAATATCACTAACCGAATGTCTTTTTACTTTATTTCCCGAAATCGGAGAAAAAGTTTCTCCTGCTCTGGCAAATAAAAGTTTGAGATAATCATAAATTTCTGTTGAAGTTCCGACCGTTGATCGCGGATTTCGTGTATTTACTTTTTGTTCAACAGCAATTGCCGGAGGAATACCTTTTATATAATCAACTTCCGGTTTATTCAATCTGCCCAGAAACTGTCGCGCATACGAAGATAAACTTTCAACATAACGCCGTTGCCCCTCAGCATATAGCGTATCAAAAGCCAGAGATGATTTTCCCGAACCGGATAAACCCGTTACAACTGTTAATTGGTCACGTTTAATTGATAAATCGATGTTCTTCAAGTTATGAACTGCGGCCCCTTTAATCTCAATGTTTTCAGAGAATAATTCATCGGATTTGCGAGTCGGCGGTATATTTATTTTACTGTTCTTCGGCACGAAAATTGCTTTTTTATAATTCAAAGTGCAAATTTAATGATATGATTTAATCAAAAAATATTTTTTTTTTTCAATTTTTTTTTCAAATTTGCACATATAAAACCTGAACGAATACTTTTTTTAACCTTAAAAATCTTTGCCTATAGCTAAATTCTACTTTTATTTTTAATTAAAATAGGAGAATGCTATGAAAACAAAACTCAAAGACAAAGAGCTTGTAAAAAACTTTATAAGCGGAGATTCCCTTGCACTGGAAACACTTATTAACAGACACAAAGATCGTGTTTACACCTACATTTTATTTATTGTAAAAAATGAAAAATTAGCCGAAGATATTTTTCAGGATACATTCATAAAGGTAATTAAATCTTTACGAAAAGGAAAATATAATGAACAAGGCATATTTGTTTCCTGGGTCATTAGAATTGCTCATAATCTGACGATTGATTATTTCAGGAAACAAAGCAGAATGCCGACATATTCAAATGACGAAAATCCGGATATTGATATTTTTAATTCGAAAAAATTTTCGGAAATAACGATAGAAGATGAAATCATTCAGGATCAAATAGCATCGGATATTCGTCAATTAGTTGATATTTTACCGAATGAACAAAAAGAAGTTGTATTGCTTCGTCATTTCGGAAATTTAAGTTTTAAAGAAATTGCAGAACAAACTGATGTAAGTATAAATACGGCACTCGGAAGAATGAGATATGCTTTAATAAATTTAAGAAAATTAGTAGAAGAAAAAAATATAAATCTTTCAATTATTTAAATTAAAATAATAAATTACAAAAATGCTTGTATATAAATTACAAGCATTTTTTTTTGAATAAAAGGGCATATTCCGAAAGAATATTTATTTTTGTTGATTGCCGTTAAAAAGATATAAATTATGAAACATTTTTCTACAGTTCATTATGCTGCTATCGGATTAATTTTATTATCACTCTTAATGAGTTATGTATACTTCCTGAATACCGGTAAAACAAATTCTCCGATTATTGAATTCGAATTTGTAAAAACGCAACAAGATGTTAAAAATATTTTTATTGAAAATAATGAATTTAAAAAAGACAATATAACCGGTGTAAGAGATCAAAACATTGTTGATTATGCATATATGATTTTTTATACATCTCTGTTAATTTTTTCGTTTTCAAAAATCGCAAAATCAGAAAATAAGAACTTTTATTTTCTCGGTATTGTCTTTTCCGTCATAGCAATTATCAGCGATGTTTTCGAAAATATTCAAATGTTTCAAATATCCGAACTTCTTGTGAACAGAGTTGATTTTTCAAGACCCGTAAAAATCTTATTTATCATAACTCGTTTAAAATGGCTGAGTTTAGCTTTTGCAATGTTTATTCTCAGCATTCATTATTTTAAATATAAATTTACGGGAAAATTGTTTGCATTACTTTCCGCAATGCCTCTGATGACCGTAATATCTTATATCATTTTCAAAGATACGGAAAACGACTTTGTAAGTCTGTTTACAAAATTTATTATGTTGAGTTTTGTTTTATTAATGATTTGGATTTTTATTTCAAAAAAAATAACACATAAAATAAGTTTTTATAAAACAAGGTAATTATATTATATAATATGAAACTCCCATTCTAATCTATTAACACCCAAGTGAATGACTAATGCAGTTTCATAAATAAATATATTAAATAAAGTTCACATGCGGGTGTTCCCTGCCTACCGGCAGGCAGGCCATGTGACCTTTGAAAATTATAAAAATAGACACATGAAATATCTCTTAAGTATTTTACTGTTAATTATAAGTCATACAGTCACAATTTATGCACAAGTTCCGGTTAAAATTTCTGATCAAACCGGTAATATTAACGGTAAAAAGTATTATATTCATAAAGTTGAAATCGGTCAAACACTTTATTCCGTCAGCAAAGCTTATAATATTGAACAGGAAGAAATAAAAAGGAATAATAATCTGTCGAGCAACGAAATAAAAGCAGGTCAGCTGTTAAAAATACCTTTTACGGAAATCCGAAATACCGATTCTTCTCCGGATTTCTTTTATCATAAAGTAAAACAAGGTGAAACTTTATTTTCGCTGTCACAGAAATATTATGTTACCGTTGAGAAAATTATTGAAAGTAACCCGGTTGTGAAATACGGATTAAAGACAGATCAAATTTTAAAAATTCCAAACAGTTTTAAGAAAAACAGAGAAGACAGGGAAAAAAAATATTTCTTATATACGGTAAAAGCAGATGATACACTCTATTCAATATCACGCAAATACAATCTCACGGTTGAAGATTTATTAAAACTCAATCCGGATGCAAAAAACGGTATTAAAATCGGTCAAACAATAAAAATTCCGAACAACTCTATTCAAAATAATGATATTCAGAATAATCCGGAAACAAATGACACTACAGATAATATATTAAATAAAGGACTTAATGACCCCTTATATTTTACGGAAGACGGAATTACACCTTGCCGTCAATTTGAATACTCCAAAGATAAATCCTTTGAAGTTGTCTTATTGCTGCCTCTTTTTTTGGAACAAAATTTACATTACATAAGCAGATACAGCAAAGAAAAAGATCCGATGTTTTATAAAAATACCAAACGATTTACCGAATTATACGAAGGTGTTTTACTCGCATTACAAAAGGTAAAAAGTCAGGGATTTTCCGTAAATTTAAAAGTTTTTGATACCGAAAAT
The DNA here is from genome assembly GCA_029932445.1 of Bacteroidales bacterium. Taxonomy (GTDB): domain Bacteria; phylum Bacteroidota; class Bacteroidia; order Bacteroidales; family JAADGE01; genus JAADGE01. The sequence goes on from JAOZQB010000063.1 coordinate 7,069, forward strand.
GACAGTTTAAAAGTAGAGAATATTATGGCTTCTTTAAACTATCCGAATGTTGATTTAATTATAGGTCCCGTGTATTCTAAAAATGTAATAATTGCTTCGGAATATGCTGCAAGACACCACATTAACTTAATATCTCCTTTATCTAAAAATCTTTCACTTTTAAATAACAATCCGTTTGTTTTTCAGACCGTTCCGTCAATGAATGCAGAAACAGATAAAATATCCGAAATTTTAAAACAACATAATGACAGTACAAATGTAATTATAATTTATGACGGTTCTGATTATCAACTTAAAATTATTAATCGTTTTAAACAAAATTTCTCCCTTAATGATACACTCCGAACACTCACGGATACATCAGTTTTTAAAATCATTAAATATGATTCGGATATAAAAATGATGGATAAAGAACAGACTAAAATTAACCGAGCATTAAAACCAAAGTTTAATAATATTGTATATATTCCTTCTGATAATGAAGTGTTTGTAACTCAGGTAATTGATAAACTATATGCCGCTGATGACAGTATGCATATTGAAATAATCGGTTCGGATAATTGGATTAATTTTCAAAATATTAATTCTGCAACATTTAATAAATTATCTTTTAATTTTGTTTCACCGTTTTATATTGACTATAGCTCTGCCGAAGTTAAAGGTTTTATAAAAACTTATCGAACAGTCTATGAAACAGAACCCTCGTTTTTTGCATTTCAAGCTTATGATATTACTTGCTATTTTTTAAATTCTTTAAGAAAATACGGTCGAATTTTCCAATTTTGTTTATCTTCCGAAGATGCTTTTCCAAACTCTCACGGATTGATTTATAATTTTAATTTTGAACGAATAAACACACACAGCGGTTTTGAGAATAAAGCTGTTTTCATATTAAAATTTAATGATTCGTTTCAACTTGAGAAAAGAATTGATGAACAAAATACTAAACTGAAAAGGAAAATAGGAAATAATTATTAATTTTGGTAATTCATTTTAAATCAAAACAATTTTGAAAACAAAGTTCAGATTTAATATCTTAACAAAACTGTTGTTCGGATTCAGCATCTTAATTTTTGCATTTTTTATTGCATATATTACAATTTATCAAATGCTTAAAGATAATGAAGAATTAGCTGTAAACGTAAATGAGAATATTGTTCCTTCAATGGCTTCTTTAAATAAATTTTCATTTCAAATTTTTGAATCAAAGCATTTGTTAATGAATTGGGTATTATTTGAAAAAGAAAAGAATACACCTAAAAAATTGAGATTAACGGAAATAATTCAAAGTGGTTATCCGCAATTAAAATATGAGCTGAGCCAACTTTCAAAAAAATGGACTGAAGAACAACAACTGAAATTAAACCAAATTTTCACCTTATCCGACAGTTATTTCTCACAAGAAACAGAAATAACAAATCGATTAAATACTCCTTCGGCATATGAAGTTGAGAATTTTAATGCCCTATATGTCAATCAAATAAAAGAAGGAAACCCTTTGCCTGAATTAGCTGATAATATTAAATCACAAATTGATGAAATTTATGAAAATAAAAATGACATCCTGCTTTCATATAATATGAAAATTGAAAAATCTTTTTTGACATTCAGAAATCGGATTTTTCTTTCGGGAATGTTATTATTGATAGTCGTGATAATAATTGCTTTTCTTATGGCTAATGCGACTATTTTTCCTATAAAATACATCAATAAAATTATCACTAAAATGTCTTTCGGTGAACTTCCTTCACAAACAATTAAATCTTCGACTGATGAAATCGGACAGATGGGTGATGCTTTAAACAACTTAATCAACGGGCTCAAACAGAAAGTAGAATTTGCCAAAGAAATAGAAAGAGGAAATTTCAGAAGTTATTTTAAAATCAGCGGTGAAAAAGATGTTTTAGGATCCTCATTACTGGCCATGAGAGACAGTCTGGCAGAAGCTTCCAAATATGAAGAAATCCGACAACAAGAAAATGAAGAACGCGGTTGGTCTGCTCAAGGTTTGTCCGAATTTAATGACTTAATTCGTGAGCACAGTAAAACCCTTGAAGAGTTCTCTCTTGTAAGTATAAATAAACTAACAAGATATACCGATGCTCAAGTTGGCGGAATTTATATTTTGAATGAAAAAAATATGCAGGACAGATTTTTAGAATTAACAGGGTTTTATGCCTATGACCGCCATAAATTCTTTGAACAAAAAATCTTACCCGGTGAAAATTTAGTAGGCCAATGTTTTCTTGAAAAAGACACTATTTTTATTACTGATGTCCCTGAAAATTATATAAAAATATCATCCGGATTAGGGAAAGAAAATCCTAAAAGTATCCTTTTGGTACCCTTAATTCTGAATCAAAAAGCATACGGAATTATTGAATTGGCATCAATAAATGTATTTCCTCAATACAAGATTGATTTTGTTGAAAAAATTGCAGAAACCTTAGCATCGACAATTGCCACCATTCAAATTAATATTCAAAGATCTCAATTAATTGAGGAAACCAGAGATAAATCTGATATTGAAGAACAAGAAAAGCAAGAACTTCAAAAACGAATTATTGAATTGGAGAACGAATTAAAAACCATCTCAGAAGATAAAGAAACTTTACTTATTAAAATTGAGGAACTAAAAAACTCCGTTCAAAATACGGATAGCAAATCGGATACTGATAACAAATAATTAAATCTTTGTTCTGTAAAAAACAAACGCTCCTGCTACAGAAGGTATTGCTAAATTAATGAACCACAAAACAGCTGTTGCAGATAAAATACCCGGAATATTTTCTGAAAACATCCCCAAAAATAAAATGGCTGCTGTTCCTCTGACTCCGATTTCCAAAATGCTTAATACCGGAACAAGAGAACTTACCAAATAAGTTAAGCCGATACCTATGAATGCTTCATGAATCGGAATTCCTGTATTAAAAAAATATAATAACAAAACAAATTGTAATGAAAAAATAAGATACCTTAAAAGACTTAATAACAATACCTTAAACAGTTCATCTTTTGAATACTCCGACAAAACTTCAATATATTCTATAAATTTTATATTAATCTTTAATTTTTTAATAAAAATTACAAGATATTTCAAATTAAAAAGAAATAAAAAACCAAATACAACAACAGAAAAGGATACAATCTTAAGATAAAATAACTGTTCAGAATCAATTATTTGTAGTTGGGCTGGGTAATAAAAAAGAACAACAACACCCGAAAATAAACCTATAAATAATGTTATCATCAGCTGACTTAAACTACCGACAGCGGTTGCAAAAATAGCTCTCCCGCGATTTTTATTTTTTAAAATAAAAACTCTGCCTGCTAACTCACCGATTCGGTTAGGCGAGATAACAGCAAAAGAGATACCTGATAATACGGCTTTAAAAGCATTTAATAAAGTGATTCGTTCTAATCTTCGAATCAGATATTTCCATTTAACGGTTTCTAATAACCAATTTAAAGGCATTAATAAAACAGCAATACTGAATATGAAATATGAATGAAAATTAAAACCGGGGAATACAAAATCCGAAAATGAAAATTCTTTAACTTTAAGGTAAATAAACCAAAAAGCAAACATTGCAACAACAATTTTAAAAACTAACCAAAAAATATGCTTATATTTATTTTGCAAAGTGATTATTTTAGTATACCGGATAAGGAAATTGAATATATAAATAGTTGAGTCCACTCCGAAAAGTCATCCGATGAATGATTTTGCAAAATGCCGATATTCATTTATACTGATGATCAGCTAATTACAAATTCATCGGATGACTAAATTATCACTTTTTGACTTTTCGGAGTACCCTCATAGTTTATTAACATTTCTTTGCCGTATAAGAAATTAACTGACGAAAATAATTTCTTTTACGGATAATTGAATATTTATTTTTCCGTGAAACTCATTTTTATTAATTGAATAGCAAATATCAAAACAAGGTTTCGAATCTGAAGACATTTTTTCATAATATTCGGGTTCAAAAGAAAAAGCAATTCCGGGCATTATAACACCGTCTTTATCAACTACTTCTAATTTTAAATGCTCTTTATTTGCTCCTACTCTTCTTGAATTTCCGGTATCTTTAACATTTTTTGTTATAAAAACCGGCGACATATTTCCGGGACCGAAAGGAGCCATTTGATTCATTACATTAAAAAACTTTCTGTCGATATCAGAAAATTTTAATTCGGCATCAACTTGAATGACGGGAACTAATTGTTCGGGTGTAATTGTTTCGGACACATATTTTTCAAAACATTCGGAGAAAGCTTCAACATTTTCAACTTTTAAAGATAATCCGGCAGCAAATTTATGCCCGCCGAAACTTTCCAATAACCGGCTGCATGCATTTATGGCATCATAGACATTATAATCCGAAACAGATCGTGCAGAACCCGAAGCCATTCCGTTGGATTCGCCCAATACAACGGTAGGTCGGTAATAGGTTTCCGTTAAACGGGAAGCAACAATACCAACGACCCCTTTGTGCCAATCTTTATTATATACTACGGTTGATTTACGATTTCTTAAATCAATATCTGTTCCGATTGTTCGTAAAGCATCATGCGTTATGCTTCGGTCTAATTCTTTACGTTCCGTATTAAAAATATCAATAGCTTTTGCAAAACCGTGCGCATCTTTTGAATTTTCAGAAATCAATAATTCAACGGCGGACATTCCGGATTCAATCCTTCCTGCGGCATTTATTCTGGGACCTATTTTAAATACACAATCCGAAATTGTCAGTTTTTTATCTTTAACACCGGCAATAGTTTTAATTGTTTTTAATCCGGTAATCGGATTCTCGTATAATTTTTTTAATCCGTAAAAAGCCAAAATCCGGTTTTCACCAATTACCGGAACAATATCCGATGCAATGCTAACGGCTGTTAAATCTATGAGTCCGTAAAGTTCTTCAAACGATACTCCGTTGCTGTCCGAGAATGCCTGTAACAATTTAAATCCGACGCCGCATCCGGATAAATTTTTATCCGGATACTCGCAATCCGATCTTTTCGGATCTAATACAGCAATTGCATTCGGAATTTTATCTCCGGGTGTATGATGATCACAAATTATAAAATCAATATCTTTTTTATTGGCATAATCAATTTTTTCCACAGCTTTTATACCGCAATCAAGGGCAATTATTAAAGAAAAATTATTCGCTTCTGCAAAGTCTATGCCTTGAAAAGAAATTCCGTAACCTTCCGAATATCTGTCGGGGATATAATATCCGATTTGCTTAAACTGTTTTTTTAAAAATGAATATACGAGTGCCACGGAAGTTGTTCCGTCAACATCATAATCACCGTAAATTAATATTTTTTCATTTTGCAGCAATGCTTTATTTAAACGAGCAATTGCTCGATCCATATCTTTCATTAAAAACGGATCATGCAAATCGTCTAAAGAAGGTCTGAAGAATGTTTTGGCTTCGTCAAAAGTCGTAATGCCTCGTTGAGTAAGCAGAGTTGCCAATACTTCGTTAATACCTAATACATCTTGCAAATGACGAATAACAACTTCGTCTCCTTTCTCCCTTAATATGACCTTTTTATTCATCAAAATTTAATATAACGGTTTTATTTTTAAAAACAGATTCATGATTATTTATCGTAAATCATATTCATCAAAAATATCCAAAGTTTCCGGATTCATAACTTTTACGGAAACCTTTTTACCGTTTACATAAATTAAAACCAAAGCATTTTGAGTTGAAAATCCGCTGACGGAATTTGTCCACGGAACTGACTTATCTTGAGCATAATAAGGTGCACCTGCGGCTCCGTTATTGATTTGCCAAATGGTTCTGTTCCGTTTCAATTTGTTAAGTCTCCAATTATCGGGATAAATATTTACATCGGGTGTAAGATGCAATTTATTATAATTATGTTCGTCACCGGTTAACAAGGAAATAACTTTAGAACTCTTATTAATAAGAATATTCAAATATTCATCTCGTCTCTCAATAATACCCTTATCAACCGGTTTTCCGGCAACATAGGGTCTGTATTTATTGTTTCCTTTATACCACATATCATCACCTACATGTCCGCCGTCAGGAAAAGCCGGTGTGTGTTGCGTAATAAAAACATGATCAATATCTTTGTCTTTTTCAAACATCCCGATGGTTTTATCCAACCACTCTAATTGCTTATCCATAAGGTAACCGTGCAGATTTCCGCTTGTTCCGGGATTGTGTTTTAATGACGGACAATACCAATAGTTAGAATTTAAAACAATAACCGCAACATTATCATAAGTATAATAAAAAACGGTTTCATTATAAGGCGGAAAATCCGTTTTATTCGGATTCGGGTCATATTTTGAACCGTCTTCACTCAGTGGTCCGTTATGCGGATTTACAAAATTTGAAGCAAAAACTGCTGAAGATGATTCAGTTTCAAAAGGAAATTTTGTAACGGAACCTCTGCGTTTTCCATTTTTATTAACAAATTGTACTCCTGTAAATTCATGATTTCCCAGAGCACAAACAAACGGAAAATAATGAGCATAAGGTTCCACCGCACGTTTCCAATTTGCATATTGCAAATTAATGTCTTCTTTATTCGTAACATATCCGTTTACCAAATCTCCGGTAAACTGAATAAAAGCAACATCATTTAATCTTGCTGCAGCAGCCATTTTTCGCATCACATAAAAATTCGTTCCGTTCAAACTATGTTCTCCCCCGCCCTGTCCGTTTCTTGAATCACTGGCATAAGCAAAAACAAAAGGTTTACGATCACCTTTTTTATGGGCTGTTTTAAACGCATATTTTTGTGACAACTCTCCATATTTCACTTCATAAATATATTCCGTATTCGGTTTTAAATTGTTAATCTTAATTTCATGATGTTTTATTTCAGTACCGTCGGAATATTTTTTCCCGTTAATAAATATATTTGCTTCTGCAGACTTATTTAAATCGAAAGAAATGACGGCACTTTCAGAAGTCAAGATATTCACAAAAGGTCCTTCGATAATTGTTTCTGCAATTTCAAATCTGCTGTTTTTATAATAAAATGAAACAATTCCGTCATATATCAAATTCCCTTTATTATCAGAAACTCTGTATGATAAAGTTCCGTAGCCGTTTTTCTCCCAATCCGACATATCATATCGACCGGATAATCTTCTTTTAATATTAATATGTGCTTTTCCGCCGATAATTTCAGAAGTACTTTTAAACCAAACAGGCATGGGATATTTTGAATCTTCATAATTGATTAATCCGAAATACAATTTTCCGGATAAACTCATATCCCCGAAATCAAAACTAATTCCTTGAGCATCAGCCATCGGATTAGCTTGCATTTGCTTTAATGTATAATAACCCGTTTTTTCCTGAGCATAAAATTTTTTGCCTGATAATTCATAATATAACTTCCCGTTTTCATCAGTATTAATATCGGAATAAACACTCGGAACAACTATTTGTGCCGACAAAATCCTGACAATCAGGAATATTGATAATGTAAATGCTGTTTTTTTCATAATAATATTATATAAAAAGTAAAAAAATCAGATTGTGTAAAGATATAAAAGATAAACGAAAATTATTTATTTAAACCTGTTTTGTTAATAAATAATAATCATTTAAAATCAA
>JAOZQB010000064.1:0-3683 GCA_029932445.1 Bacteroidales bacterium
CCTGACATAAAAAAAAGCCTCAAAAGGGCTTTCATAAAGGGAATACGGTTGATAACTTTTAAAAAGTTGATAAGAAATCCGTGAATGCATTCCGGATTAAACAGAAATAAAACGGGACGAATAAAAAATTTATACATTTCCGATTTTCGTGCAAAGATATAAAAAAGAAAAACTACATTACTCTAATATTCTTAATTATTTTTTAACATTATAAAGGAACGATAATTTTTAAAGATTTCGGAATAATTTTTATTTCGATAGTTTTATTAATTTTAAAGGGTTCACCGTCAGCATGAACAATTGTTTCACCGGTAACACTTATTTTAAGTTCGGACGCATTATAAATTTTTACATATTTTGATTTATGTATCTTCCCCGTAAAAAGTTTCAACGCAATAAAAGGAACAGTGAATATCGGAAATTTTTTAATTGTAATAACTTCAGCAATTCGGTCATCAACTTTTGAAAAAGGAGAAATTTTTGCGTTTAAGCCGAATTGTGAACCGTTTGCAAAAGTTACCAAAAAAAATGTATTTTCAATTTCCTTTTTATCAACTCTAATTCTCATGGCTTTTCCTTTCAGCAGATGAAAAGAAGAAATTACAACTTTTGCATATCCTGAAAAACCTCTTTTTTTAAGTTTTGAAAAATTATAACCCATTTCGGCATCGTAACCTGTTCCGGCAACATTTACAAATGAAACATTATTAATTTGAGCTGTATCTATTGTTTTTATGTTTAAATTATTGATAACTTTTATTGCTTTTTCAGGATTAAGAGGAAGTTTCAAATGCCTTGCAAAACCATTACCGGAACCTGTCGGTATAACAGCCAATATTGTATCGGAATTAATCAATCCTCTGCTGACTTCATTCACAGAACCGTCACCGCCTACGGCAACAACAATGTCATACTCTCCGACTGCTTTTTTTGAAATTTCCGAAGCATGACCGGCATATTCGGTATATTTTATATCCGGCAGGAATTTATTTTTATCAAGATAATTACCAATTAATTGTTCAATTTTATTTTGCTTGCCAATACCGGAAAAAGGATTTACTATGAATAAAATTTTCAGCATTCTCAAAATATTAATAATTTATATGTAATTTTATATTTTTCGTAAAAACCAATTAAGCTATAATTCAGATGAAACAAAGATTAAAATTTTTCTTATATTATTCTGTTTTTTTCATGTTATATTTTGCAACGGCAAGATTAATATTTATTGTTTATAATTTTGAATTTGCAAATAATGCTGATTTTTCTGAATTACTTCTTTCTTTTTTGCACGGAAGTCGTCAAGATGCTTCAATTACAGGCTATTTTCTTGCAATTCCGTCTTTATTGATTGTTTTTACAACTTATTTTAATAGCCGTTTTCTCAAAAATTTTATGAAATTCTACACTTTTCTTTTGCTTTTTATAACAACAATAATTATTGTTTCTGATGCAGAATTATACAGAAACTGGGGTTTCAGAACAGATGCTACACCTTTATTATATCTTGCCACACCAAAATATGCTGCAGCATCCTTAAATATCTCAACTTACATAAAACTTTTTTTAATATCTCTTATTTACTTTTCAGCAAGTATTTTTATTTATATCAAATATATTAATGTTTTATTAAAGAAAATAAAAAAAACAGATTATAAAACATCACTGTTATTTTTAATTATCACAGCATCACTCATTTTACCCATAAGAGGATCCGTAGGTATAGCACCTATGAATAATGGTATAGTTTATTTTTCAGAAAAAAATGTTTTCGTAAATCACGCAGCAATAAATGTTATTTGGAATGTAGGATTTTCAATAAGCGAACTTGACAAGTTTCAGGGAATAAACTTTTTTGATGATAAAAAAGCTGATAAATATTTTAATTCTTTGTATCCTGATAACAAAAACGAAACGGATAAAGTTTCTGTATTAAAAAATCAAAGACCCAATATTGTTATAATAATACTGGAAAGTTTTACCGCAAATATTACCGGTGCTTTCGGCGGCAAATATGATGTTACTCCAAATTTAAATAAAATTGCAAAAGAAAGTATTATGTTTCGTAATTTTTATGCTTCCGGAGACAGAACCGTTAAAGGTATCGTTGCTGTTTTAAGTGGTTATCCTTCATTACCTAAATCTGCAATTATGAATTATTCAGATAAAATTGAAAAACTGCCGACATTAACCGATAAACTTAAAAATATCAATTATAATACAGAATGGATTTGCGGATTTAACATCAATTTTGCAAATATAAATTCTTATTTACTTCATAATAAATTTGATAAGATTATTACAATTGATAATTTTCCGAATGCCGAAAGAAATTCTAAATGGGGAGTTCATGATCATATTGTTTTTAATAAACTTTTTGAAGAATGCAAAAATGATAAAAAACCTTATTTTAAAGTTTTTATGACTTTAAGTAGTCATGAACCTTTTGAAGTTCCGATGAAAACAGTTATAAAAGGGACTGATGAAGCCCATCGTTTTTTAAATTCTGTTTTTTATACGGATAAAGCTATCGGAGAATTTATTAATAAAATGAAAACATTAGAAAGTTGGAACAATACATTAATTATTTTTGTTGCTGATCACGGAGTAAGACTTCCCGATAATATCCCTGCATATCATCCCGACAGATATCATATCCCTATGATTTGGACCGGCGGAGTTATAAAAAAAGATACGGTAATAACCGGTTACGGAAGTCAAACTGATATTCCGACAAGCATATTATCTCAACTTAATTTAAAAACCGATGAATATAAATTCGGGAAAGATCTTTTCAACAAACAATCTGAAAGTTTTGTTTTTTATGATTTCAACAACGGCTTCGGATTTCTGACGGATACAACAATACAAGTTTTTGATAATAATCAGAAAAAAAATATAATCGAAGAAAATATGACTTCCGAAAAATATTTCGGAAAAGCTTATATGCAACATTTGATGAATGATTTTATTTCAAAATAATTTAATCTTCTTCAGGGTTTACAAAGTTCGATTTTCCGCTCAATTTAAACTGCAAATAGGTAATTTTTAAACCTTCTTCCAAAAACTTTTGTTCGTAAAAAGTTTTAATTTCTTTCACTTCTCCCGAAATTTCGCTGTTATACAAATCGTCCGTTTCAAATACAGTTTCAAGTTTATTGATTTTAATTATCTCTTTTGTAAACTCGTGCATTAAAACACTGTCGGTTTTAAGATGAATGATGCCTTCAGAATTTAAAATTTCAGAATACATTTTAAGAAAACGAGCCGAAGTCAGGCGTTTTTTTATTTTTTTTATTTGCGGATCGGGAAACGTTATCCAAATTTCGTTAATTTCATTTTCGGCAAAAAAAGATGTCGAAAACTCAACTTTATTCCGAATAAAAGCAACATTTTTCATGTTTTCTTCCTTAACCGTCTTACTCCCTCGCCACAATCTGGTTCCTTTAATATCAATTCCGATGAAATTTTTATCTTTATATTTTCGTGCAAGGCCAACGGTATATTCGCCTTTACCGCAACCGACTTCTAAAACTATCGGATGATTGTTTTTAAAATAATCACTGTTCCATTTTCCTTTCAAAAAGAAATCGTTTGTCAACATTTCTTTCGGTGAAGGTTGAAACAGATGTTTAAAAGTTTCATTTTCGGCAAATCGTTGTAATTTATTTTTTCCCATTTAA
>JAOZQB010000064.1:3783-14652 GCA_029932445.1 Bacteroidales bacterium
AATTCCGTTTTTAATAGATCGGCAAATTCACTTAATATCATTGCAGATGCTCCCCATATTTCAAACTCATCAAATATATAAAACGGTGCCGTAATCGTTTGATTTCTTACCTTAAAAGTTTTTTCAATTCGTTTTGCTGTTAAAATATCCCTGATATCAAGTCCGTAAACTTTTTGCACCTCATCCGAATTCATTTTTATTTCGGGTTTAGTATCAATCATTCCGACAAAGGGTTTCACAGAAAAATTACTAACCGGAATAATCAACGGTGTTAATGATTTTAAAATTTCTACATAAACTTTATTTATTCCAATCTCTTCCTCCGTTTCACGTAATGCCGTATTTATCAGGTTATTATCATCTATTTCAAATTTTCCTCCCGGAAAAGCAATTTGTCCCGAATGACGACCTCCGTCATTTGCTCGTTTAATAAACAACAATTGAAAGGAACCGTTTTCGGGAAATAACAATAACAAAACTGCACTTTTTTTTATTTTCTCGGCATCAATATCAAAAGAAATATTCAATCGACTTTCAGGGATCATTTTCAGTTGTGAGGCACTGCCGGGTAAATCATTCCGGAAAGCTTTTAATAATCTGTTTTTTATTTCATTATTATTATGCATTCCGAAAATTTATTTAAAATTAATTGTTTTTGCAGGATGAATTTTTGCCACTAAAAGTGCCGGTAAAATTAAAACAAAGACACTGATAATCAAGGTTCCGATATCTAAAAGCAGAAAATTCAGAAAATTCAAATCAACCGGGACACTGTTAACATAATATAAATCAGGATTTAAGGGAATTAGTTTTAGATATTTTTGTAAAACTAAAATAATAAAACCCAGCACATTCCCGATGATTAAACCCTTTAAAATTAAAAACATTCCGTTATATAAAAAAATTGATATTATTTTTGAATTATCAGCTCCCAATGCTTTTAAAATACCGATCATCGTGGTTCGTTCTAAAATAATCGTCAATAATGCCGCAATCATACTCAAAACCGAAACAATAATCATTAAAGTCAGGATTACTGCAACATTGGTATCGGAAAGCTTCAACCATTGCACGATAAATGTATTGTCTCTCAAATAATTACTCACTTGCAACATACTTCCGTCTTCACTTATTACCGATGCAACTTCATCTTGAACTTTTTGTGTCATTTCTTCCGGATTAACGAAATCATCAATAAAGATTTCAAATCCGCTGATTTGATCAGTACTCCAATTATTTATTTTTTGAATATGCCTGATATCGCAAATCGCAATCATTTTATCCAATTCATCCATGCCGGTTTTGTATATTCCGCAAATATTAAACCTGCGAGCTTTCGGCGGATTTTGAATAAAGTAAACATCCATCTTATCTCCCTCATTATAGCCCAACAAGTTTGCAGTTTTTTCAGAAATTAAGATATCATTTGTTTTTTTAGCAGAAGATACATCGGGTAATCTCCCCAGTATTAAATTTTCTTTCAGGAAATCCCAATTATAGTCTGAAGCAACACCCTTTAAAACAATTCCCTGAACTTCTGTTTTTGTTTTTATAATACCGGGTTTTGTTGTATATATTTGAATATGATTGATACCGTTTATATTTGTAATACCGGGATAAAACGACTGATTTTTACTAATCGGAAGCGTTTCATAAGTTTCATTAATATCACGGTTTTTTATTGTAATATGTGCCTGAAAACCTATTATTTTCTTGTAAACACCGTGCTTAAATCCGGTTACAACAGAAACGGTAATAATCATTACGGCAATTCCTACAGCCACAACACTAACGGCAATATTCAGAACCGAAGCAGACATTTTTTTCTTATTGGTCCGATTAAAAGTGATGCGTTTTGCCGTAAATAATGAAAAATTCAAAAGATTATTGTTAAGTTTAAATATCTGCAAAAATAGTTTTATTTTTTATTTCGTTATATAAGTTAAAATAAAAACTCCCCGCAAAAATTAATCTGCGAGGAGAAACCATAAAAAAATAAAAAAAATACGCTTATTTTAATTTTTCAATTGTTTCTTTTATTTGCTTTTTAACAGTTTCATTCTGTTCATTTTTTAATGCAATTTCCAAATCAGGTAATGCGGCCGAATATTCTGTTTGCATCAATAAATATGCAGCATGTTTTCTTACTTCCGGATTTTCATCTCGCAACATACCGATATTCCATCTTACTGCAGGTCGCGAACGATAAGAAAATAATTCATCCATTGCAGAAATTTGCAATTCAAGACTGTCTGTCAGCAAGTTATAAAATAATTCTTTTTCATGTTTACGACGTGATTTATCAAAGAAAATTGCCTTATCATTAATTTGAGATCGAACCCAAAACGTATCATAATCAACAATTTCATGAGAACTTACCAAACGAGCCATTCGCGGAACCATCCAACGCATTCCCGGAGTAGCTTCGGGATGTCCTGCAATACCGAAGATTTTACCTTTGCCGGCATCTTCAAAATAAATAAATGTTTTGCCGGGAGTTAATCCGCTCGGAGCAAAATCATCGGGATGAATGTCGGAAACAAATTTTCCGAGTTCGGAAGTATCTTCTTTTGTGTTGTCTTTAAGTTGCATTACGGGACCGTCATAATATTGAAGAAATAAATTATGGTTTTTCAATTCGGGGAAATATTTTGTTCCTTGTTCCGTTAATTTGAATTGAACTAATCCTCTGCCTCTGTTGTAATGTGCCCTGTCCAACTGTTTGTAATTCGATAATTTTAAAGAAGGGTATCCGTTGGTTGACATGGTCATAAATCCGCCGGCACAAATACCGATTAAACCTTTGCCGTCTTGCAGAACAAATTTACGAATGCTTTCAACCCCGGTTTTGCCCAGATTGTTTAATTCTTTGCTTCCGCTTCCGCCGGGAAAAATAATCACATCAAAATCCGATAATTTTCCGGCTGCGATATCGTATCCGTCAATTGCACTTTCTTCAATGCCTTTATCAATTTTCAGAGCTTCCAAAGTTTCTGTAACACATACCGGACTTGCTCCGTTTCCGGAAAATACGGCAACTTGTATTTTATCAGAATTGATATTATCGGCATTATTTTTTGCCGGTTCAGTTTTGCATGAAAAAAGAGAAACAAATAATACGAATATTAATAATTTGATTTTCATTTACTTACAATTATGTATATCGTTTATATTATTATGTTTTGTTATTATTTACTTACAAATTCAAATCAAATTCTTTTTTATACATCGTTTTTATGTATGTATTTACCCAAGAATAATAATCTTCAATTTTTGATTTTGAAATATCATTTTTTTGCATTTCAGAAATCAGCTTATATGCTTTTTTATAAACCGTATCATCATAAGGACGAATACGTTGGGTTATTCCTGAATTTTCAGAATTTGCCAATGCATTTACATTTAAGTATTTTCTTTCAAATTTACCCCACCGTATCGGGAAACATTGTTTTTTCAAGGTCAAAGCTGCATTACAAATCGGAGAATCTTTGATTTTATCATTATACTTTAAAATTTCCGGAAAATTATCTTTTGCTTTTATCCAAATCGGAATAGTAACGGATGCAAGCGGAAAACCTACAACAGACCACATTACGGAATGTTCGGGGTTTTCATCTTTCATAACACCCTGCACAACACATGATGATGATGAACCTGTTCTCGGAATATAATCTCCGAATGCTGCGAATGTCGGTGTATTTGCCGGGCGATTTCCGTATTTATTGAATAAATCTTCTTTTATAAGCGAATGATATAAAGTTCGAGTAACTTTTTGTTGAATAAATTGTGCATCCATTGTATTGGTTGACACTGCATTATAGAATAACTCATTTGCCGTATTATAACGAATATAACCGCTGCTTTCCGTTCCGAGTTTTCCTGTATGGGAATAATTTGTTCTGATGATATATCCGAAAGGAGCAACTTTAGGGTCATTGGCATCAAATTTTACATAGCCCCTGTTACTGAGTTCGTAATATGCCGCTCCGCCATTTCCGTCAATTACGCCGAAATTTGCTTCTAATCGAGTTGGTTTAGGCATACTGTCAAGCATTGCTTCAAAATCTTCCAAAGTTTTACAATTTTGCAGTGCTTGTTTCATTAATATGCCTTCAGCACCTGTTTGCTTAATCCCGTCACCGATATTTAAATTATAAGATGCCGAATTCATAATTGCAAAACCGGTTTCGTTATAACCAATCCAAATACTTTTACCTTTCAAGTCTTTTGAATTTACCAAACCGATGCAAGTATATTCCCCGTCATCAAAATAACGAATAATATTATTGACAGCCCATGTGTCGCGATTTTTCCAGAGTAAAGGACGACCGTCTTTTGTGTATTTGCCTGATATCACTGCTGTTGTGCAAGCATTTGTGTGATAAGATACAAATACGAATAAAAATAGAATTGATATTATTAATATTTTTTTCATCTTTAAAATTTAAAAATTAGAAATAATCAGCAGAATTATCACTACCTGATATTAAATTATTTCATCGGAAACCAACCACCATCCGAAGTATTTATGCCATCCGCATTTGCTGCACCTCCAAATGTGTATATAGGCAAATCCAAAACATTTAACTGTTCTGCAGGAATGGGGAAATGTAAAGGTGTTCCTTCCTGTAACATATCTCTTCGTCTCATATCAAAAAATGCAATTCCGTAACCGGTCATTATTAATTCAATATCTCTTTCATAAAATAATGCTTTTAAAAAATCAGCATCAGAAATACTGTAATCCAACAGAGTCAAACTGCCTCTGGTAACACGTGTTCCGGCATTAATGAAATCAATTGCTTCATTTTTTGCTAACGTATGAAATAATGCTTCAGCTTTTATTAACTCATTTTCCGCAATACTAAAATCAATAACATTACCGGGATTTGAAAAAGAATACGGGTAACGCGTATATTCATAATTTGAATAATGATAATAGCCTCTTTCGGGTTTAAAATTACAAACTCCGTCATAAGAAAAATCTGACAATAATCTGGCATCATTTGAAGTTGCAATTCCCGGTGCCGGCTCTGAATTTAAATCCGGATACCTGTAAGGATATGAAGGGTCTAACATATTGATAATTCGGGCATCAATTCTTACCCAATTATCACGTGCAACCGAATAATGAAAAAAATGATTATACCATGTAACATTATCCATATAAGGCGCTAAATCTCTTTGAATACCGTTATTTGCATAATTTAACACTTTGGTCCAATCAACTTGTTCATTTTCAGTTGCATTTCTCGAACCATAGACCATTAATCGTGCTGCAAATGAACTTGCTAATCTTGCGAGTTCATTATTAGAATATGTTGAACCGTTAATCCAATCATCCGGTATCGTAAAGCTGTTATTATTACATATTTCAATGCATTTATCTAAAGAAACAACAGCAGAATCAATAACAACATTATATGGTGAAGCTTCTACTACCGATGGGTCATCGGTATTTTCCGTAATAATAAATGATTTATCAAAAGTTAATCCGAGATAACCTAAGGTCAATCCTTGAATAAAAGAACTGAATGCACGAACCAATTCTGTATCTTCACCTTTGCCGTTTGTATTAAGCTCACCTATTTCCAATCCGTTCTTTAATGCAAATAAAACATCGTTCGCTTGAGATAAATTTGCATACATTCTATGATAATAGGTCTCGGTTATTAATTTCCAATCATACTCCTCTGAATTATTAAATTCTTCACGCGGCTCTGAAGAAAGATCATACATCCCGCCGTTAAGCCAAGAACTGGTGCCTTGATCTGCCATTGTCCACATTGCCAAAACCGGAGAATAAGTATAAGCATGATATTGTGCCTTATACCAATTAAAAAACAAACTTGATGTTAATCCGTATATATTATCCGGATTTGTGAGAACAAGCTCTCTATCCGGATTATTATTATATATCACGTTAAGATCTTTTGTACATGAAGACAAACTAACAATTAAAACTAGTATTATAATATATTTAAATTTCATTGTACCAGGTTTTTTAAATTAAAAAGTAAATTCTATTGATCCGGTTATTGTTCTAAAATTAGGATAACCGTAACTGTCGTAAGAAAAATTTGCGGAATAATTACTATTTCCGACTTCAGGATCATAACCCGTATATTTTGTGATTGTTAAAAGATTATGTGCGACCATTCCAAGTTTAACTGATTTAAGAATACCGCCAATCTTAGAATCCTTTTTAAAATTATATAAATAAGCCAAAGACAGTTCTCTGAGTTTTAAAAAACCTCCGTCTTCAACAAAATAAGAATTTAAATTGTTCCCGTTATAAAATGCTTGATAATAATATATTGATTTTTTTTGATCTTCCGGTTTTCCGGATTGATCAATTTCTCCGGCTCTGTTTTCTAAAAATAAATATTGTTTTGTTTTATTATAAA
Source organism: Bacteroidales bacterium (assembly GCA_029932445.1). Classification (GTDB taxonomy): domain Bacteria; phylum Bacteroidota; class Bacteroidia; order Bacteroidales; family JAADGE01; genus JAADGE01. Next base: position 10,191 of record JAOZQB010000064.1, read on the forward strand.
CATCACCGCCTTGTTTTAAAGACCAAAGCATATATAATGAAATCCCTTTATAAGAAAAATTCGTATTAAAATTTAAATTAAAATCAGGATTACAATCTGCAATAATAACTTTGTCTTCTGTTCCGTCATTATCGGCATCTAATGCAACAGGAGTTTCCGAAGGACTACCTTCAGTTCCGGCAGAAATAACATAGCCTTCACTGTTAATTTCATAATCATCAATTGTCATTCCTTCAGGTAATTGGTTTGCCATATCATCCAAAGAAGTTAACCATTGATTCCCCAAAATTATTCCGTAGTTCTGACCGGGCTCTACTAAAAAGGCATCACGAGGACCGGTATAAAATTTATTTAATGCCAAATCTTCTATTTGTTGTCTTATTCTGTCAAAATTAAAGCCAAATGATAATTTTATATACTTTTTATGAATGGCTTTTATATTTAATGAAAATTCTAAAGATTGAGATTTAATAGTACCTGCATTTTTTATTTGAGACGGAAAACCAAAATAATTACTTGCTGCCGGAACTTGTAATAATGCATCTTTTGTAGATGTTTCTGAATAACTTGCCGTAAAACTCATGATTTTTAAAAATTGAGCATCCAATGCATATTCAATTTCTGTTGATTCAGAAGGTTTTAAATTTTTATTACCGAGATGATCTTTATACAAATTACCGTTATCACTGTAATATGTTTCGTATTGATCGGAATAACCGGGTCTTTGACCGGAAGTACCGATTGCAGCTCTTAATTTTAATTCTTGTATTCCGGGAATTTCCACATCTTCCGTAATGCGATACGCCCCGGCTACTCTGTAATAAATATGCCATCTTTCATTTTCCCCGAACAGAGAAGAACCGTCTCTGCGAATTAAACCGGAAACAATATATTTGCTCATATAATCCGCATCAACAATTCCGAATATATCAATTGCTTTTATTGTACCGTTATAAGATGAATTTTCAGATTGAGTAGGATCACTGTAATTAAATTGAGGGATATTACTCACAATAAAATCTTTCCCTGAAGTATATGTATTATCCCAATCTTCCTGTTCATATAAATAACTGACTTTTGATTTTACGGTAAAATCGTTAATAACTTTATTAAAATTTAGAGTTGTTTGAAAATTTTGAGAATTATTTTCATAATTTGTTTTCTCTAATAACCCTTTATAAAAAGCCGTATCCATATATAAATACCCTTTTGGATTGTAACCTCTTGCAAATGAATGATATTTTTCATAGGTATATTTTGTTTCAAGATTCAACCAATTTGTAAATTGAATTTTAGAGCTGATATTGGTTAAAAAAGAATTTCTTTTAGATGTACTTTCTCTGTAATACAAGGGATACAAAGGATTTTCTGCAATACTCCACGGGTCCGGTTTATAATGGTAAGGACTTCCGTCATCATTCGGCTTATTTAAGTCTACATCCGGTTGAACAAATAAAACATCGGAAAAACCTTTTGACGTACCGGGATTATCCGTTTCTGCCAACATATACATATTAGAAGTTGATATAGAGATATATTTCCCGATTTTTGTATCTGCATTAAATCTAAAATTTTTTCTGGAATAACCTTCGGTTGCAAATACAATTCCCGAATTTTTATGATTTTCAAAAGATAAAAACATATTTGTATTATTATCTTTTTTAGCCAAACTGAAATAATTTGTATAGTATTTCCCTTGTTTGAAAAATTCTTTTTGTTGATCTCTTACAATTGCATAATTTTGATCGGCATAAGCCGAATCAGTTAATAAACGGCTTCCTGAAATAACCCTTCCGTTATTATCATATGTTACACCTTCATATTTTGTATAAGGAAAATCAGCATTATCCGCTGCCAATTGATAAGGATGGTGTGTCGCTAAATTCAATTCATTTTGCAAATTTGAAATTCCGTATTCATTACGAACTCTAATTTTAAAACTTTCTTTTAAATTTTTTCCTCTTTTAGTTGTAATTACAATAACACCGTTACCGGCTTTTGAACCGTATAATGCAGAAGCAGCTGCACCTTTGACAACTTCGTATGAAGCAATATCATCAACATTTATATCTGCTAAATTTGTATTTACCATAACACCATCAACAATAATCAACGGCGGGCTGTTTCCTCGTATTGATGTAGCCCCTCTCATTTGGATTGTTGTACCGCTTCCGGGTGAACCGAAAGAACTTTTTACTAAAATGCCCGGAATTTTTCCTTGTAACGCAGAAGCAGATGAACTTGCAGGTGCCTCACTCAATTTATCTGCATTGATTTTATTAACTGTAACAGCTAATTTTTTTGTCGGTGTATTTCCGGCAACACCGGATACAATAACTTCTTCAATATCAAATAAGTCTTCTTGAAGGACAACATTAATTTCGGTTTGATTACCTATTACAACTTCTTTTGTTTTATAACCAATATAATTAAAAATTAATGTCTTTATTTTTTGATTTACGGTAATTATGTATTTCCCTTCACTATCAGTCATTGCAGCAATACTATTATCTTCTTTAGCAATAACGGAAACACCGGGAATAAAATCCCCGGTATTATTTTTTACCGTTCCGGTAATTGTTTTTTCCGTATAAATTGAAGTTTGATCCTCGGATGTTTTGTTATCTGATTTACCTTTCTTAATTAAAACGAAATAATCTTTTCTAATTTTTTTAAAGGTCAGATTTTTCTTCTTAACCGTTTCGTTTAAAGCTTCTTCCGCTGTTTTTTTATTCAGCACGACAGAAACTTGCTTTTTTGTAAATTTAAAAGAAATATCCGATTCATAGGTAACGGAAACATCGTATTTAATTTCAATTTTTTTAATTAAATCCGATAATTCAACTTCTGCTTTTTGCTTAAATACCTGACCGTTTGAAAAACCCAAACCGGAAAAAAGCAAAAAAGTCATAATTAATAACAGTTTTCTCATAAGAACATTATTTTTTAATTAATAATTATTGTATCGTTTTTTTCTGTAATTTTTGTTTTAAAAATTGATTGCAATGCTTTTACAATTAAATGAACATCATCAGAAGGTGCCGACCCGCTGATATGCTTATTTTGAGCATCTTCATTATTTATAATAAGCGTTTTATTGTATCTTACTTTCAGTAATTTTGCCAAATCGTTAATTGATAAGTTATCGAACTCCAATCGTTTTTTTATCCAGGAAATATAAATTTCAGGATTAACATTTTCCTTTATAAATGTTTTATTTTTGTTACTGTATCGAACAATTTCTCCGGGTGTCATCGTAATTTCATTGTCAAACTCAGAAAATTGCTTAATTGAACCTTTCCTTCTTTTAATACTACCGAATTATCACCGGAATAGGTTCTGACATTAAATTTTGTTCCAAGAACAGTTATGTCGTATGCTTCAGTTTGTACAATAAATTTTTGATTGTCTTTTTTTGTAACTTCAAAAAAAGCTTCGCCGTTCAAACTTATTTGTCTGTTAAAACCTTTAATACTTGAGTTTCCGTATTCAATTTTTGCACCTTTATTTAAAGTTACTTTTGAATTATCGGGTAAAAGAATTTTTTTAATCTCATTTGTATTATTTACAATATTTTTCACACTGTGTATATCTCTGTAAACAGATACGGAAATAACTAATAATCCGATAAATACAGCAGCATATTTTAATGATGCATACAATAATCTGTTTTGCTTTTGTTTTTTTCTTTGAGAAATTTTAAGCTTTATTAATTTCAAAATTCTTTCTTTATCAAAAGAATTTTCAGAATAATTTAATAAATCCCAAAGAGTTTTTATATCCTCAAAGTTCTCTTTATATCTTCTGTCTTTTTTCAACTTTTCTTCTAAATATTTACTGTCTTCCCCGGATGTTTCTCCGGATAAATATTTAGAAATCAAATTATAATCTTTTTCCTGCATATTATTCTGTTAAATTTTAATTGAATTAATTATCCCAATATTGAACTGTTCCGTTTAAATCGTCACCATAATAGACTACATTAATAATGAACCCGTCTTTTTGGTTATTTTGGTCTGAGGCAATGATTCTAAACCATCCGGAATCAACAGCTCCCAAATCTAAATATAAAGCCTCTCCGTCTTTTCTGTAATGTTTAATATATTGATCGCTTCCTACGGAACCGGAACTGCTTTCGGCATCACCCTCAATTACAATATCCCAATAATGAGTAGCATCTCCTGTGTTATTAGTAACATATACTCTTTCTGTTGAAGGGTCAAATTCAACATCTACACCTTCCGGATGCGACCATAATGTAACTCTGGTAGATGCACCTCCGTTAATTTGTCTGATAACTCTTGTTTTTACGCCGTCATCAACATTGTCCCAACTTGCAGAACCGTTTGCATCAGAAACCATAGTATATCCGGCAGCTTGATTTCCGTCGGTCATACGAATATGTCCGTTTACTTCTAATTTTTCGTTAGGTGTATTTGTTCCGATACCTACATTGTCGGCA
>JAOZQB010000065.1:0-7479 GCA_029932445.1 Bacteroidales bacterium
TTGTGCATTTGTAATAACCGGCAGTATTAAAAGTAATATTGCCAATAATTTTTTTGTAAAATGTTTCATGGTAAATTGTATTATTTAATAAATATAATTAATTGAGTTATATAATTTATTTAATGATAATCATTTTATTTGCATTAGTATAATTCCCTGCTTTTATTTCATACGTATAAACACCTTCCGGGAGGTTTCGAGCATCAAAGAAAAAAGTGTTTTTTCCTGATGAATAATTTGTCTTATTTATTTCTCGTACCAATTTACCGGTGATATTATAAACAGAAACAGTAATAATTTCATTAAATCCGGCAGGAACGTTGTATTCTATTGTTGTTCCGGAAGTAAAAGGATTCGGATAATTTTTTAATTCGATTGTTTCCTTATTAATATTTTTTATTCCGAGGGGTAAATCTTGTGCTGTGTAACCCGCAATTCCTATATCAGGAGCACAAACAAATACGCGCATTGTGTCATTGACAACAGCTAAATCTACAGCACCTTCGCCGTATGCAGTAACATCAGTTCCGAGGCTTGGTGTTTCTCCGTATATATCTTCATCTCCCACATTTTCACCGTGATCGGTCATATTAATCAAAATTGCATTCATATAATTACTGGCGCCCTGATACAGAGCCATATAGAGTTCGTTATTAATTTCAGCAAGTCTGCCGCATAATCTGCCCGGACCGGCAGAAATCATAATTTGTGTTAAATTTGTTCCGTCTGCCGAAAAGTAAGTTGGTAAAAATCCTTTACCGCTTACATAAAAATTAGTTGTTCCGGGAACTTCAGCAACTGATGCAGAAGTGCCGGCAGAAGTAACTCCGGCTAATGTTATTATTTCAGGTACTTCATTAATGATACCGCCTGTAACTGTCCATTTTAAAACTTTATTACTTTCACCCGGTACGGCATAAATCCGAGCATTTCCGGATAAGTCACCGAAAACCGAAAATTTATCTCCTAATCTGTATCCGCCTTCATCATAATCCAGAATCATCTCCGGCATAACAGATTCATAAGACCATTTATAAACCCTGAATGCTTTAATCCATCCTTCGGGAGTCGGCGGGCCTGAAGCAAGAGTCATATTACAAGCCGCAATTTGTCCTCCTTCAGTAGTAACAATATTATTCAAACGATATCCTCCTCCGTCAATATCTCCGCCGTCTTCAATTCCGTTTGTAAAGACTTCTCCTAAATCGTCTCCGGTAAGCGGGTCAACAATATGAATTGAAGGGACACCTTCTTTTCGGCTGCAAATGTAGAGGTGACCTGTTGTTGCAGAATAAGTAATTCCTCTTTCGGTACCTCTCCAAGAAGGTTCTGTTTCGTCACCGGTTGAAAACCAAGTCGGTCTGTTTCCCACACCGTTTGTTCTGTCCCACATAGTAACAAAATTACCTTTTTGGGCAAATACAGTATTAAATGCAATTATAAAAAATGCAAAAAAAACTGTTTGTTTTAAATTAAATAGTAATTTTCTCTTGTCCATAATATTAAAATTTGATGATAATTTATTTTAAAGCACTAAAGATACAACAAAATTTATAAAAAAGAAATAAAATATATGTTTTTCAACACAAATCAATAAAAAATACTTAATATTGTGTTTAATTATACAAAAACATGTAATTTTATACAATGGTTTAGGATTTAGAAAAGTATATAAAAATAATCAAATGTTTAATCAAGAAAAATAAAACAGAATGAATACTAAAAATTTTTCAGAAGTTGAAAAGGTGTTTTTTGAACAGTCAAGATACAGTAAGATAAATTCATTAATGCCTTATATTGCGGTTGATAATTTTCCCGTATTGGGACTTTTTACCGCTTTACGTTTTATTGAATGGGTTACGGAAAATCCAAACGGTGTAATAAGTTTACCGACAGGAAAAACGCCTGAACATTTTATTAAATGGACAACATATATACTTGAAAATTGGACAAGTGAAAAAGTAAAAAAGTTACGTAAAAAATATCATTTAAAAGCCGAAAAAAAACCTGAATTATCAAATTTGCATTTTGTTCAAATAGATGAATTTTATCCGATTAGTTCAAAACAAGCAAACAGTTTTTATTTTTATGTTAACAAATTTTATATTGACGGTTTCGGACTTGACAGAAATAAAGCACTCTTTATAAATTCAGATGAAATACCTCTTTCCGGGGGAAAGCATTTTTCTGAGATTTTTCCTGATTTAAAAGTTGATCTTTCACTCAGATATCGAGAATATAAAACCGAAGAAGAACGTCTTCAACAGGAATCAATTTTTTTAATTGACAAATGGTGTTCTGATTATGAAGCAAAAATTCGTGATTTAGGAGGTATCGGATTTTTTCTGGGAGGAATCGGTCCGGACGGGCATATCGCTTTTAATACGCGAGGTTCGGATCATTATTCAACAACCAGATTAACGGAAACTAATTTTGAAACTCAAGCTGTAGCAGCAGGAGATTTAGGAGGAATTGAAATTTCAAAAAATCGCTTAGTAATTACAATCGGTTTAGAGACAATTACATATAATTCAAATGCTGCAGCAGTAATTATAGCCGCCGGTGAAGCAAAAGCACAAGTTGTAAAAGATGCATTGGAAAATCCGCCGAGCAATGTTTATCCGGCAACTGTTTTACAAAAATTAAAAAATGCAAGATTTTATATTACTTCCGGAGCTGCTTCATTGTTAACAGAAAGTGTTGATCAATATTATTTTGAAGGAAAATGGACTGTTGAAAAAACCGAAAGAGCAATAATTAATCTTTGTAAAAAACTTGATAAATACGGTCACCATTTAACACTTGATGATTTGAAACATGATAAATATTGCAAACAAATACCCGATTTAAATGAAAAAACAGTTCAATCAGTTATTGATTCAATCAATGATAAAATTAATAAAGGTTTAGTTAATGAAAAAAACCAAACATATCTTCATACGGGTCCGCATCACGATGATGTGATGTTAGGGATATTGCCGCATATCAACAGACAATTACGTGATGCAAGTAATAACTTCAATTTTGCCGTAATGACATCCGGTTTCACGGCTGTTACAAACAAGTTTATTATAGAAGTATTAAGAGATACTAAAATATTTCTGGATAAAGGGGAGATTCAAATGATAAATTATAAGGATTTCTTTGAAACCGGTTATAAATATAAGTGGGATAAAGATGTTTATCATTATCTTAGTAAGGTAGCCGAAAGTGATAATAACGGTCAAAGACGCGGATTGTGTCACAGGTTGATAAGAGCTGTTGTTGAAATCTATGATGTTAATGATAAGGAAAGTTTAAGATATACGATTAATGATATTATTGCCGTATTGAACCGAAGTTATGACGGAGAAAAAAACCCCGTAAATGTTCAAAGACTTAAAGGAATGATACGAGAATTTGAAGAAGAACTGATTTGGGCACATTTCGGAGTACAAGTTAAAGATGTTCACCATTTAAGATTGGGCTTTTATACAGGAGATATTTTTACCGAACAACCTGAACGAACAAGAGATGTAATCCCCATTTATAAAATGTTACAAAAACTGAAACCAACAGTAATAAGTTTGGCATTTGATCCGGAAGGAAGCGGTCCGGATACTCATTATAAAGTTTTACAGGCAATTGCCGATGCCATTAGAATGTGGGGTAAAAAAGAAGATTTGAGTAATGTACGAATATGGGCATACAGAAATGTTTGGTATAAGTTCCATCCTGCTGAATGTGAGGTGATTGTACCGGTTTCATTAAACTCAATGGCCGTTCTGGACAATGCTTTTTCAGATTGTTATTTAAGTCAGGTTGACGCACCGTTTCCGAGTTATGCACTTAACGGTAAATTTAGTACCTTAACACAAAAAATTTGGGTTGACCAACTAAAGGATGTTCAACTTCTTTTGGGAAAAGATTATTTTTACTTGAATAAGTACCCAAAAGTAAGAGTCAGTCACGGTTTATTGTATTTCAGAGAAATGAACGTAAAAGATTTCCTTTCTCATGCCAGAGAACTGGAAAAATCGATGGAAGGAATAGATTTATAAAAAAACAAATTTATACCGATGATAGTAATTGTTTGTTTTGTAACTTTGAATTTTAATTATTAAAAACAGATATCATGAAACGCCCATTCTAAACTATTAACACCCAAGTGAATGACTGATGCAGTTTCATAAATAAATATATTAAATAAAGTTCACATGCGGGTGTTCCCTGCCTACCGGCAGGCAGGCCATGTGACCTTTGAAAATTATAAAAATAGACACATGAAAAAAATGTTAATCGTATTTATGTTTTTTAATCAATTTGTATTTTCTCAAGATTTTAAAGTGTTAAAAACAGAAAAAATTCAAATTAAAAGGAATGAACAATTTTTCTTCCCGAAATTAAGTCCTGACGGAAGTAAAATATTATATACGAAACAAAATTATACAGGCTTGTATTTATATGATTTGAAAAAGAAAACCGTTTTTCAAATTTCCGGTAAACAAGGTGCAGGTTATAAGCCTATTTTTTCAAAAAACGGAACAGAAGTTTTTTACAGAGAAAATGATTATGAAGGAATGAGAAAAATATCGGCAATTTATTCTTTTAATCTTAAAAACAAGGAAAAGAAAATCATTGAATCAAAAAAACGGAATGTGACTGTCCCTCAAATTTTCGGCAATAAATTATTTTATACGGTTGACGGAAAAGTAATTAACAAAACGTTAAACAGTTCTGATATCGGAGAAGATATTTGGACTCTTATCGATAAACAAAAAATTATACTCTGTAATAAAGGAGTAAAAACAGTGATGACTCCGAATGGTGAAGGAAATTACATTTGGGTAAGTTTGTCACCGGATAAGAAAAAAATTCTTTATACCTTCAGCGGACACGGAACTTATATTTCAGATTTAAAAGGTAAGCTTATTTCAGATTTAGGATATTTAAATGCTCCCGTATGGTATAATGATAATTGGATTGTAGGGATGAAAGATTATGATGACGGCATTAAGTTTACGTCTTCTGATATATATGCCGTAAGTGTTGACGGAAAAATATCAAGACAATTAACAGATTCTGAAAATTTAACAGAGTTGTATCCGCAATGTTCAGCCGACAATTCTAAAATAGTATATCATACTTATAAGGGTGGTATATATCTTTTAACAATTAAACAATAATTATTCTGAAAATGTAAAGTATAAAAAAGTAATCTTAGCTTTTTTAATACAGGATTTTATTAATTGAGTGAATTATGAAAAAACTAATAATTATTATATTACTTATAATACCGTCAATTTTATCGGCTCAACCAAAAGAAGAAGTAAGAGCCGTATGGCTTACAACTGTTTGGAACCTGGATTGGCCTAAAGTTTCCGGTGAAAATAATCAAAAAGCAGAAATGATTGAAATTTTAGATTCTTTAAAAAGTGCGAATTTTAATACTGTTATGTTTCAAGTAAGAGCCAGAGGTGATTTAATGTATCCTTCAATTTATGAACCATGGGCAAAAGCTTTAACGGGTTCATTAGGACAAAATCCCGGATGGGATCCTTTGCAGTTTGTTATTGACGAATGTCATGCCAGAGGAATGGAAGTTCATGCTTGGTTTGTTGCTTATAATGTATATTCAGGATCATCTGCTCCGCCTGCAACGAGTCCTGACCATGTAGTAAATGCACATCCTGAGCTGTGTAAATTATATGAATCCGGAGGTTCATACAGTTGGTGGATGGATCCGGGAATTCCTGAAACAAGAGAATATTTAGTTGATGTTTCTATGGAACTGGTTAATAACTATGACATTGACGCATTACATTATGACTACATAAGATATCCCGGATCTGATTTTGATGATGCAGATACTTATGCAACTTACGGAGGAGGACAGGATTTGGGTGATTGGAGAAGAGCAAACATTAATCAATTTATTTATGATGTTTATGATTCGGTTCAAAGTGTGAAACCATGGGTAAAAGTCGGAAGTGCACCAATCGGGATATACCATAATATTCCGGGAGCAACCGGATGGCAGGGCTACTATGATGTTTATCAAGATGCGCGAGATTGGGCAGAAAAAGGAAAGCAGGATTATATTTGTCCTCAAATATATTGGGGTATGTCAAGCCGTTTTCCGTATTTAGTTGATGATTGGGTTGCTAATTCTTTCGGAAGACCTATTTATACCGGAATAGCAGCATATCAAATGGAAAGTAAGAAAGAAAAAGGATTAGTCGGAAAAGAACAAGGATTTTTTTTAGATGTATTAAAAGACAGTCCGAAAGGGTGGAGTGCCGAAGAGATTTTGAATCAAGTTGATTACACAAGAAGTGCGGGAGGTTTCGGACAAATATATTTCAGAACTTTGCACATTACTTATGATATTAAGAATATTCATACACTTTTGAAGGAAGGTCAATATAAATATCCGGCAAATATTCCGCCGATGCCTTGGAAGGATGATATTCCTCCGAACAGTCCTCAAAATCTTTCAATAACGATAAATAGTCCGACTCAAATTACATTAAATTGGGAAGCACCGATTTTACCGCCGGACGGTGATACCGTAAAGTATTATAATATTTATCAATCCGAGATATCTCCTGTTGATATTGATGATATAAAAAATGTTATTAAATTTCAACTTATGGGATCGACAAGTGCAGTAATTACCTATGAAACAGCACCTCAGAATGATATTTTTTATACCGTTACGGCTTATGATAAAGGGTATAACGAAAGTCTTCCTGCAAATGAAGTTGATTTAAATGATTTTAATTTAATTCAACCTGAGAATAATTCTGCAGATAACTTGACAGAGCTTAAATTTATTTGGGAATCTAAACAAGGATCAACATCGTACTCTTTACAGGTATCGGAAGATGTGACATTTACAAGCTTGGTGCTTGATGAACCTAATGTTACGGATACTTTTTACATATTTCAGAATTTTAATTATAACAAAAAGTATTATTGGAGAGTAAAACCCGATAACCTTTCAACTTGGTCTGCAATATGGAATTTCAGAACCAGCAGACTGGAGACTTTGTGGATAAAAAATTCCGAAAATGCTAATTTGCCTGCATGGTTCTCAACTACAGGAAATACGGAACGAGGAATTGCATACGGAAGTAACCATTTATATATTGTCAGTCGTTCTGTGGGCACAGCCGTAAAAATTATTAATGCAAATGACGGAAGTGAAGCAGGAGATTTAGATGTTTCGTCGGTAAGCGGCGGAACTTATGTTTTGAATGATATTGAAACAGGGACAGACGGTTCGGTATTAGCCTGTAATTTAACAGTTGACGCAAGCAGTTCCCCGTTCAAAATTTATAAATGGGATAACGAAAGCAGTGTGCCGACAACGTATATTAGTTATACTGCAAGCAGTTCATCCCGGCTCGGAGATAATTTTACTGTTTCAGGGAATTTATCGGGAGATGCCGTAATTTATGCAGCAGCTTCAGGAACAAATATAGTTTTCAGATGGAC
>JAOZQB010000065.1:7579-9077 GCA_029932445.1 Bacteroidales bacterium
TATACATCTACTTTTCAAAGTACTGATGCAGTTAGTTCGGTAAACGGACAAAATGCCGTTGTAATGATGGAAAATGCTCCGCATACTGATTTAAATTATGATGCCAGATACGGAACTTCAGAAAAAACCGGAAATAATGAAAATATTTATGCAGTAGGTGATATTACTTATAAAAATGATATTTCCGGAAGTGATAAACCGATTATTTATGTTTTATCGACAAATAACGGTTTCGGTGCTTACCGATATACCGAAATACCGCCTCAAGCTGTTAATGTCAGTATCAGCGGTACGGAAGAAGTTTATTATGAGTTAACGGGAAGCTATTCTTATGATGATTTGAATGGTGACCAAGAAGGGACGTCGTTATATCAATGGTACCGAGCAGATGATGCCTCGGGAACAGGGAAAACTGCAATTTCGGGAGCTGTAAATTTAACATATACATTAACAGAGGCAGATGAGGGTAAATATATCATTTTTGAAATAATACCGGTTGCTCAGTCCGGAATTGAGCAAGGTGCAACAGTAGGTGTTGTTAGCAATGTTATTGCTGCGAGTACGGCGGCAGCGCCTGTAGCTGAAAATGTGTATATAAGCGGAAATTTTGAAACAGGACAAGTTCTTACGGGAAATTATACTTACTATGATGCAAACGGTGATCTTGAAGGTGATTCAAAATACGGATGGTACAGAGCAGATGATGCTGCAGGAACCAATTTATTTACAATTATCGGAGCTTATGAAAACACTTATACATTAACAGAAAATGAACTAAATAAATATATCAGGTTCAGAGTAACACCGGTTGCCCAGACAGGAATTACTCAAGAATCATTAACCGGTGAAATTACTTACAGCAATTTTGCCGGACCTGTTGCTCTTGATATTAAAGATTTAAATTCAAATAATATTACATTATATCCGAATCCCGTAAATGATATATTAGAAATACAAAATACAGAATCAGTTAATCAAATTACGATATTAGATATTTTAGGGAAAGAAATAAAAACAATACATATAGAAAATAAAGAAAATTCAAAGCTGATTTTAAAAACTTCAGATTTAAAAAAAGGTATTTATTTCATAAGGTTTGAAACAAAAGATAAGCTGATTTTAACTAAAAAAATAATTAAATTATAGATACTTCACTAATAAGTTAAATATAAACAAAAATGAAAAATATATTTATAATATCGGTACTGTTATTTTTTTCCGGTTTATTGCATGCTCAAGGACCGGATTTATCCGGCATTAAAATATGTGTTAACCCCGGTCACGGCGGACATGATTCAGATGACAGATTTATAGCGGAAACCGGATTTTGGGAATCGGAAGGGAATTTAACAAAAGGATTGTATTTAAGAGATATTTTGGAAAATTGCGGCGCTACGGTTATAATGAGTCGCGTAACAAATTTTACGGAAGATGATTTACCGCTTTCTCAAATTGACGCAATAGCCAATGATAATAATGTTGACTATTTTCAATCAAT
>JAOZQB010000065.1:9177-14613 GCA_029932445.1 Bacteroidales bacterium
TAATTTTCGAAGCTGACGGATACTTTAATGATACAGTTGATATTTCTGTAACAGGAGGTCAAACAACAATTGTCGATCGTTGGTTACCTTTTGATACAACAGTTGCTCCTGTTGTATTATCACATTACATGCCGAGTTTGCCTGACAGTGTCGGAGCTACGGAATCAATTACTTTTCGTTTCAGTTCTCCTATGATGACTTCTTCCGTTGAAACGGCATTTTCAATTACACCTGCCGTAAACGGTCAATTTACTTGGGATGATGATAATAAAACCTTGGTTTTTTCACATACGGAAACTTTCGAAAAAGCAACGGAATATACTGTTAGCTTGTCCACAGAAGCAAAAAGCATTTGGAATGTACCTATAGAAACAGCTTATTCTTTTAATTTTATTACAAAAAACAGAAACAGATTAGCATTACTCGATTCTTATCCTAAAAATAATAGTATTGTAAATCCGAAATTACAGTTTCGTTTAATTTTTGATGCCCCGCTGGCATCTTCTTCTCTTATTAATAATGTAATATTATATAATTCAAATAATGATGAAATATCTAAATGGGGAGCTGTCGTTTTTGAAGATGAAGGTAGAGGGAATTATTTCTTTTTACCTCAAGAAGATTTAAATTATAATGAAAATTACAAAATTGTTTTATCACCCGGAATTCTTGACGAAGACGGAACACCGTATTATGAGACAACAGAAATTAACTTTTCGACACAAGTTGAAAATCCCATGACTTTCTCGCTTTTTGATGATTTTGAAAATATCGGAACTTGGACTGATCCTGATGACAGTCAATTTACACAAGGAACAGACCCTTCATTAACAAGTTTTGCAATTTCTCCTTATTTTAAAATAAGCGGTTATTCTTCAGGAAAACTGCATTATCAATTTACGGAAACTGACGGAGGGATTTGTGCGGAAACGAATTCTGTTCCGTACGAAATCGGATCAGGAAAAAGTACTGAATTCGGAATGTGGATTTTCGGAGATTTAAGTTATAATTTATTAGAATACGGATTTTATCGAAACAGCAATATGAATGAACCCATTTTTATTGACACAATAGATTGGGCAGGATGGGATTTAAAATACATTAATAAAAGTGAAATACCCGGAGACGGGAATAAACAATTTCACAGTATTATGGTTAAACAAAACCCTTTATCCCCGTCCCTTAAAGGAGAAATTTTTATTGATGATATTTTTCAGGTTCCGGGTGTAAATATTAAAAATATTGATTTGAATAAAGATTTTTATTTCATACAAAATTTTCCGAATCCTTTTGAGGAAATTACAAATTTTTCATATTATTTATCGGTTGATGCCGATGTAAAATTGGAAATATTTAATCTTTTAGGGCAAAAAATTGTGTCAATTGAAAAAACGGCACAAAAAACGGGAATGCAATTGATTATATGGAACGGTAAAGATTGTAAAAACAATAATGTCGGCAGCGGAACCTATTTTTATAAAATCACGGCAATTCCGATTTCAAACAGTTCTGTACAATATCAAAAATCAGGTGTTTCTGTTAAATATTAACAGAAATTTCGTAAACGAAAATGCAAATTAATAAACGAAAAAAAAACCGAATTATTCTCGGGTTTTTTTAATCTTAATAATTCCGGATTATTAACCCATTAATTTTTCGGGTTAAATGTTTTATAGCCCAAATTTGGGCTATAATCAAAAAAATGGTGTAAGCTAAATTTATAACTTTTAACTTCTGAATTTTATGAATAATTCAGCTTAAGATTATTTTTTCCTTACCGTAATATACTTTACTAAATTTTGAAGATGTTTTTTTGCATCAGTTTCCGGAAAATCATCTAATGCTTTCAGTGCCGAAATTTTATGTTCTTCCATGATTTTTTCGGTATATTCCAATCCCTGTTTTTCTTTTACAAAATCCAAAATTTGCTTAACTTGATTTTGTTTTCCTGATGATTTTCCGATTAATTTCAAAATGTATCTTTTTTGAGATCTTTCCGAATTTTTGAGTGCATAAATTAAAGGAAGTGTCATTTTCTTTTCCTGAATATCATTTCCGGAAGGTTTTCCGGTTAGGTTTGTTTTTTGATAATCAAATAAATCATCTTTTATTTGAAAAGTGATACCGGCATATTTCCCGAATTGTTTCAAGTTTTCAATTTGATCTTTTTCGGCTTTTGCAGAAGCTGCACCGGCAACCGTACAAGAAGCAATTAAAGTGGCAGTTTTTTTATAAATTATGTCAAAATAGGTCTTTTCGGAAATATCTAATTTTCTGGATTTTTCGAGTTGAAGCAGTTCTCCTTCTGCCATTTCTTTAACTGCTTCCGAAACAATTTCAAGTAATTCAAATTCTTTATTTCGTATTGCTAAAAGAAGACCTTTAGACAATAGATAATCTCCGGCCAGAACAGCAATTTTGGACCGCCATAAAGCATTAACGGAAAAAAAACCTCTGCGTTTATTCGAGTTGTCAACAACATCGTCATGAATTAATGTTGCGGTATGTAACAGTTCAATAAGTGCAGCAGCAGTATATGTGCTTTCGGTAACTTCTCCGATTAATTTTGCCGAAAGAAAAACAAACATCGGTCGCATTTGTTTGCCTTTTCTTCGAATGATGTAATTCATTATAATGTCCAAAAGGGGAACATTACTTTTTACTGCTTTCTTAAAAAAAGGCTCAAATTTATCCATTTCGGGCTTAATAAAAGCCCTTATATCATTTATTTCTGACATTCTGTTTATTTAAAAAGCATTAACCGACCTTTTCCGCATGTAGCATCTCCCCAAAATGCAAAATAATAGTTCACTTCTAAAATAAATTGAATTGAAAGCGGATTGGTATCGGACAGAATGTCCTTTGCAGGGATGTAATAACCGTCATCAACAACATTGTATGAATAACCGGGAGTGAAATCGGTAAATGAATAGGCAAAACGTGTTCCGAGGTTAACATCAAGACGTTCATTTTTATAAACTGCGACACCAAATCCGAGCACAAGACTCGTAAATTTTGATGCATAATTGGCTGCCGGATTATCAGTCGGGCGGAAGGGCGGATTCGGGTTACTGATTGAATTTGTAAGAGTCATTGATTTAATATTAGAAAATTTTCCACCCAATTCAAAATACCCGCCTTTTTCTCCCGAATATCTGAAAAAAGGTAAAATATCAAGTGATTTTATTTTCAACTCTTTTTCATAAATATCACCGTTATTGTCAATCGTATATTGTTGGCCGAAAGATGAAAGAAGAGCATCAGCACCAAAACCTAAATTATTTCCGATAGTGAAAGTAAAGCGACCGCCGTATGATAAACTTGGTGTTAAATAATTAAAATCAACATGTTTATCATCAATATTATCAATATTTAAAAGAACGGAATTGCCGTAACCGACTTTTGCGGCAATGCTGAACCATTTAATGGTTTGTTTTCTTCTTTGAGCATCTGCATTTTGAAAAAGAAAAGCAAATATGAGCAATAAATAAATAGATTTTTTCATTTTGAATAAATTTAGATTTAAAAGGTAAAAGTAATAAGATTTTCGATTTTTATTATAAAATTTGTTTAATAGATTTGCATAAAATATTAAAATCTTATTATGAGTGAATTTTTTGAAAAAACATTTTACGGAAATACAGTGGCTGAATGGAGCGTTGCTTTATTAATAATTGTCGGAACTTTTGTTTTGGCAAAAGCAATTTATTGGCTTTCCGGAAATATTATTAAAAAAGCAACAAAAAAAACAAAGTCTAAATTAGATGATTTAATTATAGATAAAATTGAAGAACCGATTATATTAGCTTTGGTTCTCGGCGGAATTTGGTATGCGATTTCATATTTAAATGTCTCGGAAGGATTTGCCGGTTTTGCCGATAAAGCTTTTTATGTTGCATTTACTTTTGATGTTTCATGGTTGGTTGTTCGGTTGGTTGATTCGGTTTTAGTTGAGTATTTAAGCCCTTTGGTAAAAAAAACCAAAGGAAATCTTGATAATCAACTTTTACCTATTATCAGGAAAAGTTTAAAAGCAACGATTTGGGCTGTTGCTGTTATTGTCGGATTAAAAAATGCGGGCTATGATGTCGGTGCTTTGTTAGCAGGACTCGGACTGGGAGGTTTGGCATTTGCAATGGCTGCAAAAGATTCTGTCGCAAATCTTTTCGGAGGGATTACGGTTTTTATGGATAAACCGTTTAAAATAGGTGACAGAATTGTGATTGACGGTTATGACGGAACCGTTTCGGATATGGGTTTACGGAGTACAAAACTCAGAACACTTGCCGGAAGAATTGTTACGATACCCAATAAAAATTTCACGGAAAAATACATTGAAAATGTCAGTTCCGAACCCAATCGAAAAATGTCAATGACACTCGGATTAACCTATGATACAAGTCCGAAAGACATATTGAAAGCAATTGATATATTGAAAGATATTGATAAAAACAGCAAATACACGAAACAAGAATGTGTTGTGTATTTTAATTCTTTCGGAGATTTTTCTTTAAATATAAGTTTTACATATTTTATTATCGGTAAACCTGACTATTGGTTTTTAGCACCCAATGAAATAAATTTTCAAATATTGCAAAAATTTAATAATGCCGGATTGGAATTTGCATTCCCGACACAAACAATTTTAACACAAGAAATTAAAGCAAATTAATGAAAAATCCTTTATTTGAACAATCGCATCCTTTTACAAAATTGTTGTTTTTATTGTTTATTATTGTTGCGTCATTCAGTATTTTCTTGATTTTAGGATTAATAACGGCTGTTCCTTTCTTCGGAATTCAATTGTCATCGTTTCAAGATGCTTTGAATATTAACAATCCTGACAATATCGGCTTGATAAAATACATGCAATTTATTCAACACATGGGGATTTTTGTTGTTCCGCCGCTTGTTGCTGCTTATGTGTTTTCAAAATACCCGATAAGCTATTTAAGTGCAGATACTAAAAGCAAATTTGCGGTATATTTATTAGCAACGGTTATTATCATTTTTGCAATTCCTTTTATTAATTATACGGGCGCATTGAATGCAAAAATGAGTTTGCCTGCCGGTTTTGCAGGATTTGAAGAAAAAATAAAAGCAATGGAAGAATCTGCCGGAAAAATGACGGAAGCATTTTTAAATGTAAAATCAATCGGCGGACTTTTTGTAAATTTAATTATTGTTGCACTGCTTCCTGCCATCGGAGAGGAGTTTTTGTTCCGAGGCGTATTACTCAGATTATTTAAAGAATGGACAAAAAATAAACATGCGGCAATTTTAATTTCGGCATTTTTATTCAGTGCGGTTCATTTTCAGTTTTACGGATTTTTACCCAGATTTTTATTGGGTGCTTTATTTGGTTATTTATTTGTTTGGTCAAGAAACATTTGGGTACCTGTTACGGTGCATTTTATCAACAACGGACTTGCCGTT
>JAOZQB010000244.1 GCA_029932445.1 Bacteroidales bacterium
TATAGAGACAGGCGAGTTTATCAAAGGTGAAACCAAGCCCAAACGCTTTACTTATCTGCTTGGCGGAAACGAATCGTGTACTACAGCTTCAAAAAGACTTTTAGAACTGGCGGAGAAAAGAGACAGAGGAGCATTAATTGGCATTAAACAATTATTGGACACTTTCTCGGTTGAGCCATTAAAAAAGGATTTTTTCAAATCATACAAAGAACATTACGAAAAATTTTGGCGTTATATTGCTAATCCTGAATTTGGGTACAGGGATATACTTCTGGATACATCAAAGAATGAACCTAACAAACAAGAAAAACCAATTCGAGACTTTGCTAAAAAATTGCTAGGCCGTATTGTTTTTCTTCATTTTCTACAAAAGAAGGGGTGGATGGGTTGCCCCGCAAATACCAAAAAGTGGGAAGGCGGCAAAAAACAATTTATGCAATTGCTTTTTGATAAGTTTGAAAACAAAGAACAATTTCATAGCCAATGTTTAACGAAACTATTTTTTAACACACTAAACACCAGACGAAAAAACGATATTTTTGACATTAAAGGATTAAATGGTTTTCTCAACGATTCTAGAGTGCCGTATTTAAATGGAGGTTTATTTGATGCCGATAAACCCAAAGAAATTTTGACTGTTGATTTCCCAGTTAAATATTTTGAAGAACTATTTGAGTTTTTTGCACAGTATAATTTTACCATTGACGAAAATAGTCCCGATGATCACGAAGTAGGAATTGACCCTGAAATGCTCGGTCATATTTTTGAAAACTTACTAGAAGAAAATCGTGAAAAAGGCGCTTTTTATACGCCCAAAGAAGTAGTACAGTATATGTGTAAAGAAAGCACAATACAGTATTTAAAAAACCACTTCCCTGATGAAGCGGACGTTGAAGGGTTCATACGCAACCATAGCGTTTCATCTTATTTTAGTGTAAGAGACAATGCCATAGCCCTCGACCAAAAGTTAAATGAGGTAAAAATATGCGACCCTGCCATTGGTTCAGGGGCATTTCCTATTGGTATCTTACATGAAATATTTGAAGCCAAAAGATTTATTTTTCCTCATTTACCAATTAAAGATTTTAATCATGCAACAGTAAAAAAGAATATTATCCAAAACTCTATTTACGGAGTAGATATTGAGAAGGGTGCTGTTGATATTGCTCAACTCCGTTTTTGGCTGGCTTTGGTAGTTGATGAAACTAAACCAGAACCTTTGCCAAACCTTGATTATAAAATAATGCAGGGTAATAGTTTACTCGAAAGTTTTGAAGGTATTGATTTAAGTAAATCGGCTTTATTTGATGAACCTAAGATACGGATTATAGAACCAGATTTATTTCGTGAAACTGAATCAGAATATGGTTTTTCTGACAAAAATAGGAATGACATTAAAAAACTCATCTCTGACTATTTTATAGTTGAAGATAAAGGAGACAAAACCGAAATAAAAAATCAAATTGATAAAATTGTAACAGAGCATATTGATAAATCATTGGAAGGATATGAAAACCAATTAATGATTGAAATTGCAGGCTTAGAAGCAACTCTAAAGCGTAAAAAAGACTTATTACAAAATACTACTAGGACAGAAAAAGAAATTGAATTGCGTAGGAGTCTTTTAGCACAAAAAGCGAAAGCAAGAAAAAAACTACTTGATTTTGAACATACAGATGAACGCCCCTATTTTCTTTGGCATCTGTATTTTATGGATGTATTCGAAAAAGATGGTTTTGATATTGTAATTGGTAACCCACCTTATCAAAGAATTCAGGGAATTCGAAAAGAAGACCCAAAATTTGCAGACCAATTAGTAGAACTATACGATTCGGCTACTGGCTCGTTTGACCTTTATGTAACATTTGCCGAAAAAGGATTAAATCTTTGTAAAGATGATGGAGTACTTAATTTTATTATGCCAGTAAAATGGACAAATTCTGCTTTTGGTAAAGGCTTAAGAAAAGTCATGACAGAAAGTAATGCTGTTAATCGAATTATTTCATTTAGTGCCTATCAGGTTTTTAATGCTTCAACTTATACAGGATTGCAGTGGTTTAAAAGAGATTCTAAAGTATTACTTTATAATGAGTTGGATAGGGATTTACTTGATAAAACTTCTTTAGGAAAATACTTAGATTCCTTAGTAAATAATTCATACAATTCATTAAAAATTGATTTGCTAACAGAAGATGAGTGGGTTTTAACCAGCAAGCATATTTCAATTATTCTAAATTATTTAGATAAGCAGCCTAAAAAGGTTTCATCTGTTTTTAGTAAAATATTTCAAGGAATAGCCACGAGTAAAGATTCTGTGTATTTCCTCTTTGATTGTGTTGAGGATGGTAATTTTATTTTTGGTTATAGTAATGAGTTAGAAAGAGAAGTGAAAATTGAAAAAGGACTTGTTAAACCATTGCTTAAAGGAGATCAGTTTCACAGATATGATAATGTAGTAACAAATTCTTATGTAATTGTACCCTATAAAATTACTGAAAATAATGCCTCAATATTTTCTGAAGCAGAAATCAAGGAATTATTTCCATACGGATATTCATATCTAAAAGAAAATGAACAAATATTAAGAATGAGAGAAAGAGGTCGGCTTTTAGATGACGACTTATGGTTTAGATATATTTATCCAAAGAACCTAACACTTTTCCAAAAGGGGAAATTAATATGCCCTGAGATATCTTATAATTGTAATTTTTCATACGATAAATTCGGAAAGTTTTATTCAACAACTAAAGTTTATGGTTATCTTTTAAATAAAGATTATATAGATTTTTACAATTTTTATTTAGCAGTATTAAATTCAAAGGTGTTGTGGTTTTTTATGAAAAATACTGGTTATACTTTACGTGGAGGGTATTTTACTTTTAAAACAAATTATTTAAATCCATTTCCTTTACCTGATGTAAAAAAAACACTTTCTTATTCAACATTTGAAATATTGTCTGAGTATGTTCTCTTCCTTAAAAACCAATCTAATACACAATTATCGAATAGTGTTGATAACGACCACATCGCCCTGTTTTTTGAAGACATTATAGACGGTTGTGTATTTGAACTCTATTTTGAACAGCACATGAAAGAGAAGAGTATTAACATATTGGATATGGTAACAGAACAGGTTAAAGCAATTGAAGGTAAAGATGAAAAAGAAGACGGAGAAATTATTCTGAACACCTGGCTCAAAATGCGGAAATCAGAAATCGCAGAACGAATGCGTTTGTTTACTGTGAAAAGCCCTGATATTTTAAAACCAATTATTCAAAGTTGATATGCCCGTAGGAATAGATAAAATAATTGTAAAAAACTTCAAGGCATTTCCTGAAGAAGAAATCATTGAATTGAATGGAAAACACCTTTTGGTTTATGGTGAAAACGGTAGCGGCAAATCATCAATCTATTGGGCGCTTTACACCTTGTTTCAGGCAAAGGACAAAGGAAGGGAAAGAACCCAAAAATATTTTGACCGGACGCATCCTGAGAATTTACTAAATGTTTTTACAGAAAATGAAGATGCCTACATTAAAGTATCCCTCACCGCAGAACCCGAAGTGTATTATGTGCTTGACCGTACTGGCGTTCATGTTGAAGGAGAAAGCCAGAATCCTGATGATGTAGTAGTTGGGTTAAACAACAGCAGTGATTTTATCAGTCATCGTTTATTAATCAATTTTTACAACTATCGTAACTCAAGGGAAATTGACCTTTGGCGGGTTTTTGAAAGAGATGTGATTCCATTTCTTAAAACAAACCGGGGTCAGGGAGAAAGCACATTAAATAGTTTGTACAACAAAATTGTCAATAATAAGCCATATCGTCTATTGGAGAATGGTAATATTGAGCGAAAGCGTGTTAGCAATGATTATACTAATAAAATTCAGAAATTTAACAACGATTTAGATTATTGGGTTTCGGAAATAAACACAGATGTA
>JAOZQB010000066.1 GCA_029932445.1 Bacteroidales bacterium
AATTTATTTCCTATGCCGTTTGGTGGATTCGTCAATCAATTTTGCAAGCCCTTGCAGAACAATCAAGAATTGTACGACTTCCGTTGAATCAGGTTGGTGCCGTAAATAAAATATATCGTTTTTTTTCTGAATTTCAGCAAATATATAACAGAGAACCGACAAATCTTGAGATTTCCGAAGAACTTGATATTACAACAAAAAAGATTGATCAGGTTTTAAAAGCTGCCGGTAAACATATGTCCATGGATGCTCCTTTAACTTCGGACTCTGACAGCAACAGACTGGTAGATATTATGGAGAATGAGGGGATTGATCCTTCGGATAATATGTTGATGAAAGAATCTTTGTTAAAAGAAATTGAACGGGCATTATCGACTCTTCCGGAACGTGAAGCCATTATCATAAAACATTTTTTTGGTGTAAACGGAGAAGAATTGTCTTTACGAGAAATAGGAGAGGAACTCGGTTTAACGAGAGAACGTGTCCGTCAACTGAAAGAACGTGCCCTGCGAAAATTACGAAAATCTTCGAGAAGTAAACATTTGAAAACATTTTTAGGATAGAATTTTAAACCGTTTTCTGTTTTCAGTCTGTTGTTCTTTACGGAATGATTTAGTTTCAGTCGGATAATACACATTATTACTCTCTTGAGGGCTTCGCCGTTTATAAATAATGTGGAGTTAAAAGTTTATAAAGTTGAAAGTCAAAAGTTTATGTAGATTATTGTTGAATGTTTTATAACCCGAATTTATGAAATAATAAAAACAAAATAGCGTAAGCTAACTTTAAAACATTTAACTTTTAACTCCTGAATTATATGAATAATTCAGATTAAATAAAATTATCTGATACGGTCAACAGCTTTTACCAATAAATCATCTCTTCGAACGGCTCTTCTGATTTAAGAACATCGATTAACGACTAACGATTTTTGAAGTAAAAAAAACATATTTTGAACAACGGATGCTTCTTATTTCTGCTAAATTTCATAATTCTTAAATCGTTAATCTTTGTTCGATATTCAAAAAAATATAGAAATTAATGAAGTTGTAACAGAAATGCAAAGTTTTAACTTAATAATTGAAAATAAAATTATCTGATACGGTCAGCAGCTTTTACCAATAAATCATCTCTTCGAACGGCTCTTCTGATTTAAGAACATCGATTAACGACTAACGATTTTTGAAGTAAAAAAAACATATTTTGAACAACGGATGCTTCTTATTTCTGCTAAATTTCATAATTCTTAAATCGTTAATCTTTGTTCGATATTCTAAAAATATTTATAGAAATTAAAGTAGCTGTATTAGAAATGCAAAGTTTTATCTTAATAATTGAAAATAAAATTATCTGATACGGTCTGCAGCTTTTACCAATAAATCATCTCTTCGAACGGCTCTTCTTGCCATCAATACTAAAATAAAAATTATTAAAGGTAAAATAGCTGATAATCCGATTGTTATACCGGGATTTTTTGCTTGATTGAATGAAAAAATAACAATTAAAATAACCAGAAAAATATCAAGTAAACTGATTACCGTACAAAATCGCATTTGTAAGGATCTTTTTTTATATAAAAAAATTGCAATAAAACTAAAAATTGCAATTAAACCGAGTAAACCTGCTATGATATATCCGGTTTGAATTAATCCGCTGATTCCGGCAAAACTTATGGCTTCATAGGAGTAAATCATAAAAGAATTATCGCTGTTTAATTCCATTACCGGAAAAAAATACATTAAAACGGCAAGAACCATTGCTAAAAACAACCATAATGTTTGTATCCTTTGTATCATATTTGTTTACTTTTTTGCAAAATTAAACAAAAATTGTTGTCAAACATAAATATCGGACTGTAATTTAATCAAAAAATTAAAATTATTAATAAAGATAATCATACTTTTGCAAAATATTTAAATCATTAAAAAATGAAACTCTTAGATAAAATAAAACAAAATGCGATTTCTTTAAAAAAAAGAATTGTTTTACCCGAAAGCTTTGATGAAAGAATGCTTAAAGCAGCTGATGAGGCTTATGCTGAGGGGCTTGCAGAAATTACTCTTGTAGGAAACAGGGAGAAAGTATTAGCTGATGCTGATCGTTTAGGGCTGAAAAACATTAAAAAAATTCAGATTACTGATTATGATTCTTCCGAAAATACTCAAAAATATGCCGATTTAATGGTTGAATTGAGAAAGCATAAAGGAATGACCAAAGAAAAAGCATTGGAATTATTAGAAGATCCGTTGTATTTTTCGGTAATGATGATAAAAGCCGGAGATGCTGACGGCGAAGTTGCCGGAGCAGCAAATGCTACAGGAAATGTTCTTCTTCCCGCATTTCAATATATTAAAACGGCTCCGGGTATTAGTGTTGTCTCAGGTGCTTTTTTAATGTTCCTGAAAGATCATCAATTCGGAGAAAACGGATTAATGATTTTTGCCGATTGTGCCGTTCATCCTGATCCGGATGCCGAACAATTAGCTCAAATTGCCGTTTCAACAGGAAAAACAGCAAAAGTAATTGCCGGTATAGAACCGAAAATTGCCATGTTAAGCTTTTCAACAAAAGGAAGTGCTTCTCATGAAATGGTTGAAAAAGTTCAAAAAGCAACTGAAATAGCTCAAAAATCAGCACCCGATATGCAAATTGACGGCGAATTACAAGCTGATGCCGCAATAATTGAAGCCATCGGAAAGAAAAAGGCACCGGACAGCAAAATTGCCGGCAAAGCAAATGTGCTTGTTTTTCCGGACTTACAATCGGGTAATATTTCATATAAATTGGTACAGCGATTAGCAGGTGCCGAAGCAATAGGCCCGATTTTGCAAGGTATGGCTGCACCAATAAATGATTTATCCAGAGGATGTTCCGTAAGTGATATCGTGAATTTAATTGCAATTACAGCCAATCAGGCTTCAATGAAATAATAATTATTAATTTTTGTATTATGTCAGAAATATTAACAGAACCAATTGAGAATTATGCTTTAAGTAAAAATGCAAGACCTCATATGAAGTTTTCAAAAGTCGGTATTGTAGGATGTGGTTCTACCGGACAAAGGATTGCATTAATGATTGCAAGCAGAGGAATAGAAGTTGTTTTTCTTGAGATTTCTCAGGATAAAATTGATGAAGCTTATGAAGAATTAGAAGAGCAATTGGATGAAAAAATAAATCATTGGGGATTAACCGAAAGTGAAAAAACACTTATTCTTTCACGGCTCTACGGAACTTTAGATTATGCTGATTTTGCAGAATGCGATCTCGTTATTGACGCAATTTTGTCTAAAACGCGTGAATTCAGCAAAGATATTCGACAGGGTGTTTTTAAAAATATTGAAGAACATGTTAAACCTGATACAATTATTGCTACGAATTCAACATCTTCTGTAATTACAGAACTTTCTGCCGAATTAAAATATCGTGATCGATGTGTCAGTCTGCATTTTTCGACAACTGCTCCGGATGCTACCATCGTTGAAATTGTAAGAGGATTATATACGAAAGAAGAAGTTTGTGTAAATGTCAGAAAATTTGCTAAATTAATCAATAAAATTCCTGTTCCTGTTGAAGAATCTCCGGGTTTAGTCAGTGTTAGATTGGGTGTCAGTTTAATTTCCGAAGCATGTAATTTGTTAATGGAAGGTGTTGCTACAAAAGAAGATATAGATTTTGTCAGCAGAAAAGGTATCGGAATGTCTCTCGGTCCTTTAGAAATGGCTGATAAAATAGGTTTACAACGTGTTGTAAGATGGATGGATAATTTGTATAATGAATTCGGAGATCGAAAATATAAACCTTCTCCGATTATAAAAAAATTAGTTCGTGCAAAACATTACGGAAGACAAACTTGTGAAGGATTTTATAAATACGACGGATTAGGTTATAAACTTAAAGATCAAAGTAAGGAAGTTCAATGTCCGAATGATTAAATATATAGTTAATCAATTATAAGAAAGAATAAAATATGAAAATATTAGTATTAAATTGCGGCAGTTCTTCAATTAAGTTTGAATTTTTCAGCATGGGAGAAGAAACCGTTTTATCAAAAGGAATTGTTGAAAAAGTCGGGATGAAAGGTTCATTTTTACGATTGGAAAAAAATGACGGTAGTAAGGTAAACTTTACAGGCGATGTGTTAGACCATAAAATCGGTGTTGAATATATTCTGGGTGTTCTCAGCAGTGAAAAACATGGTGCCGTAAAATCATTAAATGAAATTAAAGCAGTCGGACATCGTGTTGTTCACGGAGGTGAAGATTTCAGCGGCAGTGTTTTTATAAATGACGAAGTTATCGAAGTTCTTGAAAAAAATGTTGAATTAGCCCCTTTGCATAATCCTGCAAACTTAAAAGGAATCTATGCACTTCAAGAGTTATTGCCTGATGTTCCGCAAGTAGCTGTTTTTGACACAGCATTTCACCAAACGATGAAACCCGAAGTATTTATGTACGGAATACCGTATGCTTTATATACAAAATATAAAATAAGACGCTACGGATTTCACGGAACATCCCATCGATATGTTTCTGCCAGAGCACTTGAAATTTTAAATAAAAAACCGGAAGGTTTAAAAATAATTTCTTGTCATTTGGGTAACGGAGCATCGATTGCTGCTATTAAAGACGGAAAATCAGTTGACACTTCAATGGGTTTTACACCCGTAGAAGGTTTAATCATGGGAACGCGTTCCGGTGATTTGGATATCGGTGCCTTAACCTATATTATGCGTAAAGAAGAAATCGGAATTGAAACAACTTCAATATTGGTAAATAAATTTAGCGGTATGCTGGGAATAACCGGCGTTTCATCGGATATGAGAGAAATTGAAGAAAAAGCCGGTAAAGGAAATGAACGTGCAAAACTCGGTTTGGAAATGTATGCTTACCGTGTTAAAAAATATATCGGATCCTATGCTGCTGCTATGGGCGGTGTTGATATTTTAATTTTTACGGGCGGTATTGGTGAAAATGCGGTTGATTTACGTAAAGAAATTTGCAAAGAACTTGACTTTGCAGGTATGAATTTAGATATTGACAAAAATAATACACGAGGAAAAGAAACGATTATCTCTTCGGAAGAATCAAGATGTAAGATTATGATTGTTCCTACAAATGAAGAGCTGGTCATTGCTCAAGATACATTTGAAATTGTAAAAGAAATTAATTATTCCGATTGAAAAGATATTTTGTCAAATTAAGTTATAAAGGAACGCATTTTCACGGTTGGCAAATTCAGCCGAATGCAATAAGTGTTCAGGAAGTTTTGCAGAAAGCGTTTTCTTTGTTGTTAAGAGAAGATATTGCAGTTGTCGGTGCCGGCAGAACGGATACCGGTGTGCATGCGATTAATTATATTGCACATTTTGAGACTGTTAAAAGAATTGAAAATCTTAATCAATTAATATATAAACTTAACAGTTTTCTTACTGACGATATTGTCGTACACGATATTTTTCCGGTATCGGAAGAAATGCATGCCAGATTTTCGGCAATTTCAAGAACCTATGAATATCGAATTCATCAAAATAAAGATCCGTTTTTAACGGAAACTTCTTTATATTTATATGAAAAGCTTGATTTTGAACTAATGAATTCGGCAGCAGAAATTTTATTTGAATATAAAGATTTTACAAGTTTTTCTAAACTTCATACCGACACAAAAACAAATTTTTGCAAGATTCTTCGTGCCGAATGGATTAAAAGGGAAAATCAAAACATTTTTATTATTTCTGCCGACAGATTTTTACGAAATATGGTAAGAGCCGTAACGGGAACACTGCTTGATATCGGAAGGGGGAAAAATTCAAAAGATGATTTACGAAAAATAATTGAAAGTAAAGACCGTTCAGCTGCAGGTGCTTCGGTTCCGGCTCGGGGTCTGTTTCTTACCGAAATAAAATATCCTGAAATTTTGAATTATTCTTAAATTTGTAAGTCTTTAATTTCAGTTTAATACTATACTAAATTATCACCAATTTTTTTCTGAGAGTATGATATTCAATCTTAGGAGCATACCACGCCTGCGAATCTAAAGGGTTTTAAATATTTCTCAATTACTTTGTACATGCAAGGAATTAAATATTTTTTTTAAATTTGCAGTCCTACACAAAGAGACAGATATTTATGAAAGATATTATTTCCTGGTTTATTAAAGGTTTCGGTATCGGAGCGGCAAATGTTATTCCCGGAGTTTCCGGCGGAACTATTGCTTTAATTACGGGTATTTTCGAACGATTAATAGACGCTTTAAAATCATTTAATTTAACTTCTTTAAAATTATTATATCATTTAAAATTTAAAGAATTTACAAAATATACAGATTTAGTTTTTTTAATTTCAGTATTCGGCGGAGCCGTTGCCAGTATTTTTACCTTTGCACGATTACTTGCTTATTTGTTTGAAAATTATCCTGTTTTTGTTTGGGCATTTTTCTTCGGTTTAATAATTGCATCTGTTTATTTTGTCGGTAAAACAATTGAGAAAATTAATCTTCCTGTTATTTTGTCTTTTATAATAGGCACAGCAATTGCCGTATGGATTTCTGTTCAAAATCCTGCTGCTGAAAACGATGCATTTTTTTATTTGGTACTTTGCGGTATTATTGCTATAATCAGTATGATTCTTCCCGGACTTTCAGGTTCATTTATTTTAGTGTTGATGGGTAATTATCAACTTGTTATGATTGATTCCGTTAACAGTCTGGACTTTCATGTATTGCTTCCCGTTGCTTTAGGCATTGTAATCGGTTTGCCTGCTTTTTCAAATATTTTATCATGGATTTATAAAAAATATAAGAATCAAACAATTGCTTCTTTAACGGGTTTTATTCTCGGTTCTTTAATCATTCTTTGGCCGTGGAAACATGCTCAATATCTTATCGGCAGCGATGGTTTAAAGGTTTTAAAAGCAAACGGCGAGCCTGTTGTCAGCAGTTATATGCGTTATCTTCCGGAATCTTTTAACTTGGAAGTTACTTTAGCAATTGCATTTCTTATTCTCGGCGTATTATCCGTTTGGTCCGTTGAACATTTAGCAAAAAAGTAAAATTTATGCGAATTTTCGGTTTAATCGGCTATCCTTTATCGCATTCTTTTTCAAGAAAATATTTTTTGGATAAGTTCAGAAATGAAAATATTAAAGATGCCGAGTATCATAATTTTCAGATATCTGATATTGCACAGTTTCCCGGAATATTAAAAAACGACAAAAATTTTATCGGTTTCAATGTTACATCACCTTATAAAGAAGTAATTATTCCTTATTTGGACGAACTTGATGTTTCGGCTTCGGAAATCAATGCCGTAAATGTTGTTAAAATTGTATATGAAGAAAATATTAGAAAATTAATCGGTTATAATACAGATGTTTACGGTTTTAAAAAATCATTACAAAAAAAAATAAATCCTGAAATAAAATCGGCATTAATACTAGGAACGGGAGGAGCTGCTAAAGCCGTTTTTTTTGCACTGAAAAGCTTAGATATTAAATGTAAATTTGTTTCACGAAAAGAAAAGCCGGGAAGTGAATTTATATCCTATGAGAAATTGAATAAAACGATTATTTCCGAAAATTTATTAATCGTTAATACGACACCACTCGGAATTTTTCCCGACACAAATGTTAAGCCCGATATTCCGTATTCATACATAACAAAAAATCATCATTTATTTGATTTAATTTACAATCCGCCCTTGACTCAATTTCTTTCAGAAGGAAAAAAAAGACTTGCTACAATTCAAAACGGACTGGAGATGTTAAATTCTCAAGCAGAAAAAGCTTGGACAATTTTTAATAATTCTTAATCGATTTTCTTAATTTCCTTTTAACTTTACATGTTTAATAATTTAATTTTTTCAATTTAAAAATGAAACCTTTTCTATACGAAACTGCTGATAATATTATTAAAAATAATTCTGAAAGTATACATGACTGTTGTTTGGTTTTTCCGAATAAACGAACAAAATATTATTTTCGAAAGTATTTTGCTCAAATTATAGGCAAAACATCTCGCCCTCCGAAAATGATTGAAATAGGAAAACTTATTCGTGAAATTACGGGATTTGAAGATGCGGAAAAGTTAAATTTAATTTTTGAACTATTTAAAATCTTCAAAAAATTTAACAGCAATTATTCTTTTGACAGTTTTTATCGAATAGGAGAAATTATTCTTTCGGATTTTAATGAAATTGATGCTTGGTTAGTCGATCCGCAGCAAATCTATCGAAATATTAAAAATCTTAAAGAAATAGATTCACATTTTGACTGGTTGACCGAAGAACAAAAAGAATTATTGTCAAATTTTTGGAAGAATTTTCTGACAGAAAAAAGCAGCAAAGAGAAAGAGATATTTATCGGACTTTGGAATTTATTGCCTGATGTTTATGCAGCTTTCACAAAATATTTAATTTCTCAAAAAATAGGATATACCGGTTTGATATATAGAGTGTTATCGGAAATGATTGATTCCGATAATGTCAAAATTAATAAATGTCAAAGAATCTTTTTTATCGGATTTAATGCTTTAAATAAAGCAGAATTAAAATTTTTCAGATATTTTGAAAAACAAAGAATTGCCGAATTTTTTTGGGATGGCGATGAGTACTATATGTCTGATAAAAAACAGGAAGCAGGTGACTTTTTAAGAAAAAACATCAATGATCTTCGAATAAAACCTGCCGATTTTCCGAAAAATTTTACAAAGAATAAGCATTTTAACATTATCGGAACATCCTTAAATTTAAATCAAGCAAAATTATTACATTCAATAATAAAAAAGGATGATGAAAAATACGGAGATGATACCGCTGTTGTAACAGCAGATGAATCAATGCTTTTCCCGATTTTAAGTGCTTTGCCCGAGACAATTGAAAAAATAAATGTTACGATGGGTTATTCTTTTAAATTTACACCTTTATACAACTTTATCATTAAGTTTTTTAAATTACATCTGTTTTTCGAAAAACATAAACATAAAAGTTTTTATTTTAAAGATGTTTTAAATATTCTTAAACATCCTTATGTAAAAGACTATAATTCAAAAATATCCGAAGAAATTACGACAATTATTAATGACGAAAAACTTATTTATCTTCTTCCCGAGAAATTACTTAAGAGTGAAGATAAACTTATGAAACTTATATTTTCAGTAAGTAAAAATGAGGGTAATACTCAGTATTTATTAAATAATTTATTGAATATTTTGTTCATCTTTTTTGATAAAAATAAACTTGAAAGTGAAGAGGAAAGCAACAGTTTGAAAAACGAATATATTTTCAGAGCATATAAAAAAATAAAACGGTTTCGTGAAATTTTGAATGAGAATAATGAAAAGTTAAGCTTAAAATTAACTTATGAAATATTAACCCAAATCTTGAAATCCGATTCCATTCCTTTTGAAGGTGAATCAAATGAAGGATTACAAGTTATGGGTTTAATGGAATCCCGGAATTTGGATTTTAAAAACATTATTATTTTAGGCGTCAATGAGGGAAATTTACCGAAAATATCACGTGCACCTACTTTTATTTCTCAAAATTTACGATTTGCTTTTGATTTACCTTTAATTAAACATCAGGATGCTGTATTTGCCTATTTTTTTTATCGATTATTGCAGCGTGCCGAGAATGTAACACTTATCTATAATGATTTGGTAAGTGATTCTAACTCGGGAGAAATGAGTCGATTTATTTTGCAATTATTATATGAGAGCAATTTTGAAATTGTACATACGCATTTTAATGATGAAATATTTATTCAAAGCAGACAATTTATTGAAATTCAAAAAAATCATGCTGTTTCAGAACGATTAAATCGTTTTATTTATAATGATTCCGGAAATTCTGAAAATAAAGCATTTTCAGCTTCTGCTTTGAATACTTATTTGACTTGCAGCTTAAAGTTTTATTATAAGTATGTTGCAGGTATGAAAGAAGTTGAAAAATCCGACGATGAATTTACTCCGGCTGAATTCGGCTCAATTATGCATACTGCCTTAGAACTGATTTATAAAGATTTAACTTTTGAAAATAATGATAAAATAATCACTGAAAGCAATATTAATGCAATAGCTTCCGAAATTGAAAATTATGTATTGAAAGCATTCAAACAACACTTTATAACTAATAAAAGTTATTCACCGGAAGGCATTCAAATTATTATCAAAAATGTTTTAACAAATTATGTAAAAACAGTATTAAGCTATGATAAAAAATATACACCGTTTAAGATTGTTTCTTTAGAAAAAGAAAAAGCCTATAATACGTTACTAAATGTAAAGATTAATAATAAAAATTGCAAAGTAAAATTATTCGGAATAATTGACAGAATTGATAAAAAAGGTGATGTTTTCAGAATTATTGATTATAAATCAGGCAACAAACCGAAGGGCAATTTTTCAATAGAAAATCTTTTTAATAAAGAAATAAAAAATAAAAATCCGAATGCTTTTCAAGCATTATTTTATACCTTGATTGTCAGTAATATGAAAGAATTTTCCGGATTAAAATTACGACCGTCTTTGTATTATGCTCGTTCAATGAATCGTTTTGATTTTTCGGATATGCCGATAATTAATGAAGCATTCGGAAAATTAGCTTTGGATGAAAATGTTACGGAAATGGTTTTACCGGATTTTAAAGAAAAATTGACTGATTTGATTGAAGAAATTTTTGATATCAATCATACTTTTAAAATGACCGGTAACACAAAAAACTGTGAATATTGTGAATTTAATAAAATTTGTTATTAATTCATAAAAAATGTTTCTAAAACATATAGAATATTAGATGTTTTTTAAAGTATATTTTTACATTTGTCCGCTGTATAATAAAATTTTCAAATCAATATAATTTATCATGGATAAAAAGATAATAGAAGTTGACCAGGTTGTAATTAAATTTGCCGGTGATTCCGGTGACGGAATGCAACTTACCGGAACTCAATTTTCAAATACATCGGCTTTAATCGGTGACGATGTTTCAACTTTCCCGGATTATCCGGCAGAAATTCGTGCTCCTCAGGGGACTGTGGGCGGTGTTTCGGGTTTTCAGCTTAATTTCGGTAAAAAAGTTGATACTCCCGGAGATTTTGCAGATGTTCTTGTTGCAATGAATCCTGCAGCTTTAAAAGCAAATGTCGTTTGGGCTAAGGATGGTGCTACAATTATTATTGATACCGATGCATTTACTGATAAAAATTTTGTAAAAGCCGGTTGTAACGAAGAAAAATTAAAAGAAATATATAATGACTTTAATGTTATTGAAGCCCCAATAACTTCACTGACTAAAGAAAGTTTAAAAGATTCAGGTCTGGATGCAAAAAGTATGGTTCGAAGCAAAAATATGTTTGCTCTCGGAATGGTTTATTGTATTTTTGACAGACCGATGGAACATTCGGTAACATTCTTAGAGAAAAAATTTGCTAAAAAAACTGCTGTTGCAGAAGCTAACATAAAAGTATTGAAGGACGGTTTTAATTATGCTGTTACTATACATGCAATGCCTTCATACAGAGTGCATTCTTCAACAATTGAGAAAGGAGTTTACAGAAATGTTAACGGAAATACCGCTACAGCATGGGGATTGCTTGCAGCTGCCGAAAAAGCAAATCTTCCGTTTTTCTTGGGTTCATATCCCATTACGCCCGCTTCCGAAATTCTTGTTGAAATTGAAAAAAGAAGAGACCTCGGAGCCAAAGCATTTCAAGCTGAAGATGAAATCGGCGGAATCATGACATCAATAGGTGCTGCATTTGCAGGTCATCTTGCAGCAACATCTACTTCAGGTCCGGGTCTTGCATTAAAAGGTGAAGCATTAGGTTTAGCAGTTATTACAGAACTTCCTTTGGTCGTTGTAAACGTTCAACGAGGCGGTCCTTCTACCGGTTTGCCGACAAAAACGGAGCAATCGGATTTATTTCAAGCACTTTTCGGAAGAAACGGTGAAAGTCCTGTTCCGGTTATTGCAGCAAGTACTCCTTCAAATTGTTTTAATTATGCTTTTGAAGCTGCAAAAATAGCTTTGGAGCATATGACTCCCGTGGTTCTTTTAACCGACGGATTTATAGCAAACGGTACCGAGCCCTGGAAAATTCCTGCTATGAAAGACATGCCTGAAATTACAACACAATTTATAGGTAAAGATACAAAAGAATATCTGCCTTATCTCAGAGATAAGAAAATGGTACGAAAATGGGCTGTTCCGGGTATGAAAGGATATGAACATCGTATCGGAGGATTGGAAAAAATGGAAGTTACCGGTAATGTTTCTTATGTTCCTGAGAACCACGAAGCAATGAGTATTGAAAGAGATGAAAAAGTGAAAAATATTGTAAATGATATTCCTGAATTAGAAATTGAAGGTAATAAAGATGCCGAAGTTCTTGTAGTAGGATGGGGAAGTACCTATGGTCACTTAACTACAGCTGTAAGAGAAATGAATGAAGCAGGAACTAAAGTAGCTCATGCGCATTTTAATTATATTAATCCTTTACCGAAAAATACGGCTGATGTTCTTTCAAAATATAAAGAAATTATTGTATTTGAATTAAACCTCGGACAATTTGCAAAATATTTACGAATGATGCATCCGAATAATCACTACGAATATTATGATAAAATTCAAGGTTTGCCTTTAACGGTTACGGAAATTAAAGAAAAAGTTAATCAAATTTTAGAACAATTATAGTCATGGCAGATACACAATATACATTCAAAGATTTTAAAAGCGATCAAGAAATAAGATGGTGTCCCGGATGCGGTGATATTGCAATCTTAATGGCCGTGCAAAAAGCAATGGCAAAATTAGATCACAAAAAAGAAGATTATGCCGTTATTTCAGGTATCGGATGTTCTTCCAGATTTCCTTATTATATGAATACTTATGGTTTTCACGGAATTCACGGCAGAGCCGGAGTTCTTGCTTCCGGTGTAAAAACGGCAAATCCGAAACTCAGTGTTTGGCAAATTACCGGTGACGGTGACGGTTTAGCAATCGGAGGAAACCATTTCATTCATGAAATAAGACGTAATATGAATTTGAATATCATCCTTTTTAATAACCAAATTTACGGTTTAACAAAAGGACAGTATTCTCCGACTTCACTTTTCGGACAAGTTACAAAATCATCACCCTACGGAACTATTGAACAACCGTTCCATCCCGGTGAATTAGTAATTGGTGCAAGAGGTAAATTTTTTGCTCGTACGATTGACAGTAAAGTTGCAGAAACGGTTGATATTTTGGTTGAAGCTGATAAACATAAAGGAGCATCTGTAGTTGAAATTTTACAAAATTGTGTTATTTATAATAACGGTGCACATAATGCAATAACTTCCAAAGAAACACGTGATGATAATCAACTTTGGTTGAAGCACGGTGAATCGATGATTTTCGGAAAAGAAAAAAACAAAGGTTTAGTTTTGGACGGTTTGAATTTAAAAGTTGTAACAATCGGCGAAAACGGAATTACAAAAGATGATATTTTAGTTCATGATGCACATCAAGAATTACCTTATGTTCATTTGGCATTAATTAATATGAATGTAGCAGATGGTTTTCCCGTTGCTTTCGGAATTATTCGTTCGGTTGAAGCACCTACTTATGAAGTTCTTCTTGAAGAACAAATTAAAGATGTGCAATCGAAATCAAAAATTAAAAATGTTGATGATTTATTACACAGCGGAAATACTTGGACTGTTTAATAATATTAAAATTATAATAATAAAAACCGTACTTAAATAAAAGTACGGTTTTTATTATTTCAAAAATTCTTTATAATCCTTCTGCATAACTAAATAAAGCCGGTGTTCCGCCGGTATGCCAAAAAATGACATCGGAGCCTGTCGGAATTTTTTTGTTTCGTAAAATATCTGTCATTCCGAAAAATGCTCGTCCGGTATAAACGGGATCTAAAAAAATGCCTTCAGTTTTTGCCAATAAATTAATTGCATATCTTTCATTATCTGTAAGTTGTCCGTATTCAGCGAAATTATAACCTTTTATGACGGGAATATCATTTAATTTGAATGTCTCCGATAACTGAAATTTTATTTCTCCTTCTTTTAAAATTTCTAAGATTTCATTTTCTAAAGACAATTGATAATCTTTTATTTTATCAATTTGAACGGGCATTAATATTGTTTCAATATTAAATAACTTTTCTCCTAACATCATTCCGCTTTGCGTTCCGCCCGAACTTGTTGCAAAGAAAATATATGGTTTTTTTATGTTTTCTTGAGATAATTGGACAGATAATTCTTTCATTGCAGAAACATATCCTAAAGAACCGGTAAAATTTGAACCGCCGATCGGTATCAGATATACTTTTTTACCTATTTTTTCCAAAGAAGTTTTTAATTCTATTAGATCATCATTTCTTCCTTTTGTATTTTTAGTTGAGAAATGAAGATTTGCTCCTAATAAATTGTCTAACAAAAGGTTTCCTTGAAATATTTTCGGTTTATTATTGTTCAGTAATAAATGGCATTCTAATTCTGCAAGTATACACGCTGCTGCAGTTTGTCTGCAATGATTGGATTGTTGAGCTCCTGCCGTAATA
>JAOZQB010000067.1:0-1918 GCA_029932445.1 Bacteroidales bacterium
AACAGCAGGACTTGTCGCCTTGATGCAGACTGAGAAAAATCGTATGAATAATACGAGCTAAGTAATTTCTGCAAAATGCCGATAGTTAAATATTATTTTTATTTTTGTAACGACAAATTATTATTAATCATTTAAATAAATTATTATGTTTAAAGGCCACCCAAAAGGATTATATGTTGCATTTTTTGCAAATATGGGCGAACGTTTCGGGTTTTATACCATGATGGGTATTTTGGTATATTATCTTACTGCAAAATACGGTTTAACACCCACAAAAGCCGGTATTATATACAGTATTTTTTACGCATCAATATACGGTCTTGCTCTTGTCGGCGGAATTTTTGCAGATAAAACCAAAAATTATAAAGGTGTTATTTTTATAGGATTAATTACAATGCTTGCAGGATACGTATTAATGTCGTTGCCCGGTTTGGGATTGGCATTTACAATATTCGCATTATTTGTTATCGCTTTCGGTAACGGTCTTTTCAAAGGCAATCTTCAAGCTGTTGTCGGTCAATTATATGACAATGAAAAATACGGACATCTCAGAGATTCCGCATTCAGTGTCTTTTATATGGGTATTAATATCGGTGCATTATTTGCTCCGCATGCAGCTTCAGGAATTATAAATTGGTTTATTCACAAACAAGGGTATGAAAGAAATGATCTTTTACCTTCATTAATTCATAAATTTCAAGACGGCACAATTTCAGCAGTTGAAAAAGTTGACCTTCAATCCATTGCGAATCAAGTATCTCATACATCAATTACAGATTTAGCAACTTGGACACAACATTATTTAGATATTTACGGTACGGGATTTAACTATGCTTTCGGTGTTGCCGGTTTGACTATGGTAGTATCATTTTTAGTATATGTTTTCTTTAAAAAAATGCTTCCGGATGTTAAAAAAGAAATAGCCAGCGGAGAACGTGTCGTGGAAATCTCAAAAGAAGAAACAAAACAACGTTTAACTGTCTTATTCTTAGTTTTTGCCGTTGTTATTTTTTTCTGGATGTCATTCCATCAAAACGGACTTACAATGACGCTTTTTGCAAAAAACTACACAGTTCAAGAAGTCGGGAAAGGTCCTTTTTTACTCTTTAACGTTTGGTCTCTTGTGTCTATGATTATCGGTTTCTACGGTCTCATTACACTGTTAGGCAAAAAAAATTCAAAATCAGGAAGAATTATCGGCGGATTATTTTTTATAGGCGGTGTTGCTGCAACCTATTATATGTACACTACATTTAAAGATATTAATCCGTTCTCACCGGAACTGTTCCAACCTTTTAATCCTGCTTTTATTGTTATTTTAACACCAATTGTAGTCGGATTATTTGCTTGGTTACATAAACGTAAAAAAGAACCTTCTACGCCGAAAAAAATCGGTATCGGTATGATTTTAACTTCTGTAGCATTTTTAGTTTTATTAATCGGATCATTAAGTTTGCCGGCATTTAAAGAATTAACACCGGAATCACCACGTGTGGGTGTTCAATGGTTAATCAGTACATATTTTATTTTAACTGTTGCCGAATTATTCTTAAGTCCGATGGGATTATCTTTTGTCTCAAAAGTTTCACCCCCTAAATATCAAGGTATTATGCAAGGTGCATGGCTCGGAACAACGGCTGTAGGGAATTTATTCTTGTGGGTCGGCAGTTACTTTTATGAAAGAGTACAAATATGGCAAGTGTGGTTAATATTTGTTATTTTAACTATTATAGCTGCCGGATTTATTTTTTCAATAATGAAAAAACTCGAAAAAGTAGCAAAATAAAAATCAGCAAAAAAATCTGATAAAAAAAGTCGCGCATTAAAATGTGCGACTTTTTTATTAAGTCAAAAATTAGGGTTTGAAAGAATAATTATCTCAATATCCCTTTAGAAATAACCAAACCGTTTGGTTATT
>JAOZQB010000067.1:1928-14443 GCA_029932445.1 Bacteroidales bacterium
CAGTATAAATAAATTTAAAAGTCATGCACATTTAACTGCATGACTTGTTTTGGTTTAATAGTTATAAGAAAAATTACTTATCTCAATATCCCTTTAGAAATAACCAAACGTTGAACCTGATTTGTACCTTCATAAATTTGGCATAATTTGGCATCACGCATCATTTTTTCCACACCGAAGCTTCTGGTATATCCGTCACCGCCCATCACTTGAACGGCATCCGTTGTAACTTCCATAGCCACATCCGAAGCATAATATTTAGCCATTGCCGAATAAGTTCCGGGAGTTTTAAAACCTTGTTCGTAATACCAAGCTGCTTTCCATGTCATTAATCTTGCCAATTCAACTTTCGTTGCCATTTCTGCCAACATAAATGAAACACCTTGATTTGCTGTTACCGGTTTTCCGAATTGGATCCTGTTTTTAGCCCATTCTTTTGAAGTTTCATAAGCCGAACGTGCAATACCGACACTTAATGCTGCAATACCGGTTCTTGTTCTGTCAAAGGTTTTCATACCGATTAAAAATCCTTCTCCTTCTCTTCCCAATAAGTTAGCTTTGGGAATTTCTACATCATGGAATTTTATTTCGCTTTGCACCGAACCTCTTTGACCCATTTTTTCCAAATCAGAAACAATTTCCACACCGGGTGCATCTGTCGGAACTATAAAACAGGACAAACTTCTTGCTCCTCTTTCAGGATCTGCCTGAGCAAAAACAGTCATATAAGAAGAAGCTGAACCATTTGTGATAAAACGTTTGTGACCGTTTAAAATATATTTATCACCTTTTAAAATTGCATTTGATTTAATTCCTGCAACATCCGATCCTGCATTAGGCTCTGTCAAAGCATATGCAATAGCAATTTTTCTTTCGAATATTTCACCCATAAAATTTTTCATTTGTTCATCTGTTGCAGCAATAATCCAAGGTGTTAATGCCAGCATATTGGCATCAATACTGATTCCGATACCGGCACATGTTGCTCCGAGTTCTTCCGAACCTAACTGAGCATCAAAAATACTCAGACCTTCTCCTCCGAATTTTTTCGGAATTTGTGTATTTACTAATCCGGCATCGTATGCTTTTTTTACAACTTCCCAAGGAAATTCACCCGATAAATCATATTTTGCTCTTACCGGAACGATTACGTTTTCTGCAAAATCTTTGTATTTTTCTACTAATGCCTGTTGCTCTTTTGTCAACGAAAAATCTACCATAATTGTCTGTTTTTTAGTAATTTATTAATTTTTATTGTCTGTATTTTTCTATTATATTTTCAAAAACGGGTACTTTTATTTCATCGTATTTATCATAATGAACGGCTGATTTTATCAATATTCCTTCAGGAACATGATTAATTAAAATATCCCATTTTTCTTGATTTAATGATTTTACAAAATATGCAAAAAAATGCGAAAATGAATTAGCCGGAAGATATGCAAAATACATATCAGCAATCGATTTTAACATATCAACATAGGGTTGCAACTCGCTTGTTGTTGATTCAGTTTCACTGTCTATCCATGCAATCGGCACTTTTGTAATTGATTGTCTCTTTAATTTATCCGTTTTAATT
Organism: Bacteroidales bacterium; assembly: GCA_029932445.1. Classification (GTDB taxonomy): domain Bacteria; phylum Bacteroidota; class Bacteroidia; order Bacteroidales; family JAADGE01; genus JAADGE01. The sequence goes on from JAOZQB010000067.1 coordinate 3,508, forward strand.
AAAAGTTCAATATCAAAAGCAAATTTTTTTTCAAAATTATTCAGAATGATTTTTTTCACAACTTCAGCTTTGAATGCCTTAAACCCGCATTGTGTATCAGTAATATAATCTAAACGACGAATCATTCTTTTCCATAAATATATAAATAGTTTTCCTCGTGCATTACGTGCGCTTCTTTTTATTACAACAGAAGTATTTTCTCTGCGAGAAGCAATTGCTGCATATTTTCCGTCTTTAATAATCGGTTCAGCCAATAAACCGATTTGTCCTAAATGTGTCGATAAATCTGCATCCGTATAAATAATAATATGATTTTCAATATTTTTTTCTGCAGCATACCACATACCGTATTCAACAGATCCGCCTTTTCTGCTGTCATCCGTTGTTTCTAATCCATCAACAATTTTAAGTTTTTTATCAATTGCATCTTGCAGATACAATACTTTAACATTGTTACTTGAGTATCTTTTTTTTAAAATAGCTTCGGCAATCTTACCGCTGTTTTCAGGACATCCGTCATCAACAACAATCATATCCCAACTAATAAGGGGAAATTTTTTAGTCAAGTTTTCTAATTGATTTATTTTTCGAATTAAAAAATCTTCACCGTTGGGATGTTCATCTTTTGTCAGAATACGATTATTTTCTTTGTAAACCGCAAACACAATCGTAAAATGAATTTTTTGTTTTACATCGGATAATATTTTTTTTGAAATCGCAATTTTAACGGCTGTATGTTGTATGAGACTGTATTTCTCTTTAAACTTTATTATTTGATTTTCTAAATTTCTTAAATCCTCCGGGGAAACAGATTTAGAATATAATTGATTTGCCAAAAATTCAACATCTTTATTTTGAGACTCATCGGTTAAATCAATTTCTGCCGAATGATTTTTTGGTTCAAACGCATTTAATATTTCAATAAATTCCATCTGTTAAAATAAATATTGATTTGCTAAAGTATAAAAAATAAATTTATTATGCAAGCATAATTAATTTTTAAGAATAAAATGTTAAAACCAGTTTTCTTCGTCCTCCGCGGTTACGAAATTCACAAAGATAAATCCCTTGCCAAGTACCTAAATTTAAGTGACTGTCAGTAACGGGAATATTGACGGAATTACCGATTATACTTGTTTTTATGTGAGCAGGTAAATCATCAACGCCTTCAAATGTATGTTTGTAATATGTTTGATTTTCGGGAATTAAATGATTAAAAACTGTTTCAAAATCTTCTCTGACCGTATAATCAGCATTTTCATTAATTGTTAATCCGGCAGAGGTATGTTTGATAAAAATATTAAGAATTCCGTTTCCTTTCATCTTCGGAATTTCCGATAATATTAAATCTGTAATTAAATGATAACCTCTTTTAAAAACAGGTAAAATAATTTCTTTTTGAATAATCATAAGCATTCATTTTTTAAACTACTTTTGCAATAATTTAAAATTAAAACAGTTTAATAAAACAACAAAATTAATTGCATGTTTTTTAAAAAAATCGTATTTTTTATTTTATTTTTTTCTTCTTCGTTCACACTGTTTTCACAAACCGTAAAGATATACGGAAACATTAAAGATGAAAACAATAATACTTTGCCTTATGTAAATATCTTCACAAAAGATAATAAATTCCATGACATTTCCGATTCTATAGGCAGATTTGCCGTTCAAATTCCCGATTCCTATGAATTTATATATTTCCAATTTTTAAACGACGAACCCTTAAAAGCAGAAATTCCCAAGAATAATAACAACAACATAGAAATGAATATCACTTTAGGAGCAACTAATAAAATTGACGATGTTGTTATTGAAGCCGATAAAGTTAATGCGACCGGGATTATTTCCGTTGAAGCTAAAATATCAGAAGTATTGCCGTCAATTTCCGGAGGCATTGAAAGCTTGATTAAAACAGAATTGGGTGTAACAGGATCCAGAAATGAATTAAGTTCTAAATATTCCGTCAGAGGCGGCAGTTTTGATGAAAATTTGGTTTATGTTAACGGTATTGAAATATATCGTCCGCAATTAATTCGCTCCGGACAACAAGAAGGATTAAGTTTTATAAATCCGAAAATGGTTTCGGAAGCAAAATTTTCATCGGGCGGATTTGAAGCAAAATACGGCGGTAAATTATCTTCTGTTCTGGATATTTCATACAAACATGCCGATAAAAATGAGTTTTCCGCCACAGCAAGTTTACTCGGAGGTTCTTTATTTTATCAAAGATTAAGTAAAAACAAGAAATTAAGTATTCTTTCCGGCTTGCGTTATAAAACAACTCGATACCTTTTAAAATCACTTGAAACTGCAGGTGATTACGACCCGCGTTTTATTGATTTTCAAACTTATTTCAGTTATATTATTAATTCAAAGTTTGACATTCGTTTTTTGGCAAATGTATCGGACAGTAAGTTTAATTTTATTCCGCAAAAAGGGACGACCAATTTCGGAAATGTTAAAAAATTACTTTCATTAAGCGTTTTTTATACCGGACAGGAAACCGATCGCTTTTATTCAAATACAGGAGCTTTATCATTTAACTTTCATCCGAACAAAAATTTAAATTATTCGATTAATTTATCCGTGTATTCGGCAAACGAAAGTGAAAAATTTGATATTATCGGGTTTTATGATTTAAACCTGCTTAATAATGATATCGGAACGGATAATGCGGGAGACAGTACTTTAAATCTCGGCAACGGCGCCTACATGCAACATGCACGTAATTATCTGTTAATTAACGGATTGCAAGCAACACAAACCGGGTATTTTAAAAAAGATAATCATTATTTAAATTGGGGTATCCTTTATAAATACGATTTGATTAATGACAAAATTGATGAATGGAGTTTATTAGACTCTGCAAGTTATTCCGTTCCGCAAAACGATGAAAATCTTACTGTTGATGAAAATATTAAAGCAAAGAATCCACTTATAAATAACCGTTTTACTACCTATGTTCAAGACAAATATTTAATACAAGATTATTTGATGCAATATGAATTTATCGGCGGAATACGATTTCATTACAATACACCGGGTGACGAATTTCTGTGGAGTCCGCGTTTTGCAATTGCGGCAAAATCGCTCGGCAAAAACAAACATGTTATTCGTTTCTCGGGAGGCATCTATTATCAACCGGTTTTTTACAGAGAAATAAGAAAATTTGACGGTACAATTGCGGATAATAAAAGTGCTCAAAAATCAATTCACTTTGTTCTCGGACATCAATTTCGATTTAATGCTCTGGGAAGAAACTTTAAACTTTTCACTGAAATTTATTATAAAAAACTTGATAACATCATTCCGTTTGAAATGGATAATATTCGTGTAAAATATTATGCAGATACTCGAACTTCCGGCTACGTAAAAGGAATTGACACTAAGATTAAAGGTGATTTTGTTCCCGGTATTGACTCCTGGTTCAGTCTTTCGTTTTTAAAAACCGAAGAAAAAATCTCAGCTTTTATTCATGAAACGGACAGTACTTTTTATATTCCCAGACCGACTGACCAAACCGTTACGGCAAATCTTTTTGTTCAGGATTATTTACCCGGAAATAAAAAGTTTAAAGCCTATTTGAATTTTGTATTCGGCACGGGATTTCCGTTCGGTGAACCCAGAAATATTGCTTACAAAGCACAATACCGTTCTTTTTCATATCAACGTGTTGATTTGGGTGCTTCGGCCGTTATAAAAAAAGAGAATAAAAGCTATAACAGTAAATTTTTAAATTATTTCAAATCCGTTTGGCTCACATTAGAAGTTTTTAATATGTTGGGTATTGAAAATACGATTTCTTACCGTTGGATACATGTTGTTCCGAATTCATCGGTTGCTGCTAATGATATCAATAACAGCTTTCCGATTCCTTATAATTTAACCGGCAGACGATTTAATTTAAAGTTATCGGTGAAGATTTAAAATACGAATTACAATCCCAAACGGTCTTGTATGAATAATACAAACGCTATAATTTTACGATTTTTCTGTGAATATTTGTATTAATTTTCTATTTTCGGGTTTTGATTTTCAAAACAACAATGAGTTTTTTATATCCTACATTTTTATTTGCACTGTTTGCCGTTTTTATTCCGGTTATTATTCATCTGTTTAATTTCAGAACACATAAAACGGTGTATTTCAGCAATGTGCAATTCCTTAAAAATATTAAACAAGAAACAAAGTCTAAATCAAATTTGAAACATTTGCTGATTTTATTGATGCGAATACTTGCAATTTCTGCAATTGTTTTTGCATTTGCTCAACCGTTCATTCCTTCGGGCAATCAAAAAACAAAACCCCGGGAAAACAAAGTCGGAATATACATTGATAATTCATTCAGTAGCGAAGCCGAAAGCAAATACGGTAAAATTCTTGAGATTGAAAAGAAAAAAGCCCTTGAAATTGCAAATGCTTATCCTGAAGATTCAAAATTTTTGTTTTTAACAAATGATTTTAAAATAAAACACCAACATCTTGTTTCAAAAGAACAATTTAAAGATTTTGTTTTGGAAACTAAGACAAGTCCTGTTTTCCGAAATACGAGTTCGCTTGTTTCAAAAATGAAAACACTTTTCACTGCAAACAGAAAAAATAAATATTCAGTTTATATTATTTCCGATTTTCAAAAATCAAGTTCCGATATTGAAAAGATTAAGAACGACAGCAGCGAAAATATTATTTTTGTTCCGATACTTGCCGAAAAAACAGCTAATCTTTTTATTGATTCCGTATGGTTTGAAAATCCTTACCGTCCGATTAATCAAAATGATGAAATTAATGTAAAACTAATAAATACCGGTGACGAAGCATACACCCAAATGCCTTTAAAACTGTTTATAAACAATCAATTAAAATCAACCGGAAGTTTTAATATTGAGGCACATTCGCAAACGCTTGAAAAAATAAATTTCACAAATAATAATACGGGAACGGTAAACGGAAGAATTGAAATTTCGGATTTTCCGATAACTTACGACAACTCATTTTATTTTAATTATAACTTAAACGATACAAATAAAATTCTGATTATCAGAGAAAACAACACCACGAACAAATTTATCAATTCGGTTTTTTTAAATTTAAATTATGCATCGTTAAAAACGGTTTCAATAAACGATATTCAAAACTTAAATTTTAATAATTACAATGTTATAATTTCCGACGGATTAAAACAAATTAACGAAAAATTGAAAGAGAACTTATTAAATTTCACTCATGACGGAGGAATACTGATTGTATTTCCCGTTATCAATTGTAATACAGAATCTTACAACAAATTCTTTAATGAGGCCGAACTGAATTTCATTACCGGTTTTGACACTTCAAAAATTGATGCCGATAGAATAAACTACAATAACGAAATATTGAAAAACGTTTTTAAGAAAAAAGAACAAAATCTTGATATGCCTGTTTTTCTGAAAAGAATTATTTTCAGTGATCAAACAAATATTGACGAAGAAGTGTTGTTATATTCCGAGAAAAATGATAAACTGATAACATCCGGAACATACGGCAACGGTAAAATTTTTACTTTTGCTCAAGCTGCTGATGAAACATACGGAAATTTGGTTTACCATCCGCTGTGGGTATCACTGCTGTACAATATGGCTTTTTATAATACATCCGGAAAAAATATTTATTACACCATAGGAACTGATTTTGTAATTCATGTAAATAACAAAAAATCTGCTTCTGATAATATTTTTCACATCTTAAATAAAGATAAAAATATTGATATTATTCCTCAATTTTCAAACACCGAAGCTTATGATTACAGGTTATTTATTAATAACATGATTCAAAAAGCAGGATATTACAATATTGTATTAAATAATAAACCGGTTAAAGGGATTTCTTTAAATTATAATCGCAGAGAATCAAACTTAGAACATTATACGTATAAAGAACTGAAAAATTATACTTCGGATTTCTCTGAAAAAAACATCTCGATTATGAACGCTGAAAAAGAATTATCGAAAGAAACCGTTTTAAATCAAAATCAAGGTATTCGTCTGTATAAATTATTTTTACTTCTTGCGTTATTATTTATTGCTCTTGAAATTCTGTTAATTAAATTATTAAACTAATGAAGAAATTATTTATATTAATTACGCTGACAATATTCTTTTCGGGGAAATTATTTACACAAAATATTGATACTTTAATCTTTTTTGATTATAAGATAATTCCGCTTCATTATCAATTTCAAAATACCGTTGTTGAAGAAATTTCCGGTATTGATTATACCGGAACTCCCGGGAAATATTATTTATTACCTCAATCGAAATCTGCTCCGCATTATTTTCTTTGCACAATTGATGAATATAAAAATCAAATTTCTTGGCATCTCGACAGTGTAATTAAAATTAAAGCTAAAGATTTTGACGGAGAATCAATTCGATTAAATCAAAAAACAAATGAAATATTTCTGACAGAAGAACTTAAAAAACAATCTTTCTTAAAGAAAATAAATACTGACGGAAGCATAAAAACAATACTTCAATCCGACAGCGTACAAAAATTTAACCGCGGTTGGGAAGGAATGACTTTTGACAACACTTACGAAAACCTTTTTATATCTTTGGAACAAACTTATAATAAACCTATTACGGATATTTTGAAATACAATATGTCATCCGGCAAAATTGACACATTCAAATATACCTTAGATATTTTACCTGATGACACACGAAACGATAACGGGATTACGGAAATTTTATATGTAAATGATACAACACTTTTAATTCTTGAAAGAGATTGGCAAAAATCAACAAAACATACTGCCGTAAGAGTTTATAAAGGGATTATTGATTACGAAACTAAAAAAGTAAAGAAAACAAAATGCTTATACAATTTTGATAATTTATATTTCAATCCGGATAATGTTGAAGCAATGACATTTAACACCGACCGGTCAAAAATTATGTTTATGACGGATGACAACAGAAATAAACATCAGCAAACACAAATAATTTGTTTCAGTATTAAATACAATTAAGCAGAAACACCGTAAGAATATTTTCCGGTTACTTGGCTGACATCACCGTTATCATATTCAATTGAATAGTTCCATGTTATTTCCGTATAATCATCAGAAATTATTCCGCTGCCTTTAAACGTTTGATTATTTTTTGTTTGTTCCGGAATATCCAGGGATAAATCCGTATGAACGATTACATAAACAGATAAATCATTTCCCATTTTATGAAAATTAGAAATAAAAACTTTAGTATCGTCCGTAGGATCAGATGAAATAACGGCATTAAAATCAACATTAAAACCGTCTTCATCCATATTGCAGGTCCATTCGCGAGAAATTTCTTTAATTATTTCTGAAGTACTTTGCGGTTGAGCCGGTTCGTCAATACATGATATAAAGAGAAAAGAAAATATTAAAAATGCCGAAATTAATTTAAGTCGTTTCATTATGTAAGATTTTAAGTTCATTAATAAAATATCAAAATTAATGCCGAAAAAATAAATTTAGAAATCTACAATTTCTATAAGTTCAATATCATAAACCAATGCTGATCGTGCCGGTATTTTTTTCATATCACCGATTAATCCGAATGCTAAATGAGGCGGTAAAATAAATCGTGCTTTTTCTCCTGTTCGCATCATTAAAAGCCCTTTTTCCAAGCCGGATTCTTTTCCTGAATTTCCTATTTTTATTTGTGCAATACCGTCTTTATCAGACGAATAACACAAAGTTCCGTCAAGAAGTTCGATGCTGTAATTATAACGAATGATATCTCCGTTTTTAAGCGTCTTTCCTTCTGATTTTTGATATATTTGATACCATAATCCGTCCGAAGTGCACTGCATATTCCATTGATGCCTGTTCACATAACTTTGTATTAATTCACTGTCGCGTTCAAGCAAAAATTTATTTGCTTTCATTAAACTGTCTTCAATCATTCGAGCTTGTTTATGCGGCTGTTTTGTATATCCCTCATCAGAATTACAAGCAATAAATAGTAAAAAAACTAATATTAAAATCGAAATTCTTTTCATCTGCAAAAAATATATCAACTATTTTGTTTTCAACTAAAAAACGCTTTAACAGAAGTTACAATATATTCCTCTGTTTTCGCATAGGATTTATAAATTCTTCCGCCGGCAGCATTTTTATGTCCCCCTCCGTTAAAATATTTTCTTGAAAGTTTGTTAACGTCATAATTCCCTTTGGAACGTAAAGAAATTTTGATAAAATCATCATTTTCAATAGCGATTAAAGATATCTTCACGTCAGAAACCGACAAAGGCATATTCACAATACCCTCATGATCACCGTCTTGAAAATTAAATTCTTTCAATTCTTTTTTCGAAATCATCATATATGAAAAATTGACCTCCGGAACAATCTGCATCTTTTCATACAATAAATAACCTATTAACTTTAACCGTTTTAATGAAAAATTATTATTTACTTTATCATAAATTTCATCTTTATTAATTCCGAATTTCAGCAATTCGCTGATAACTTCAAAGGTTTCCGGACGTGACGAATTTACCGAAAAATTCAAAGTATCGGTCATGATACCGGTAAAAATACAAGTTGCCGTATCTTTATCCAGATATTTTTTTAAGTTCATCATCTCAATAAATCGGAAAACAATTTCCGAAGCCGAGCTCATTTCCGTATCCGAAAAAATAAAATCAATTGCTTCGGATGGTTGCGGATGATGATCCAACATCACTTTTACGGCTTTTGATTTTTTCAAATCCTCTGCAGCATATTCTGTTCTGCTTTCATCATTAAAATCAACATAAAAAATAATATCAGCTTTATTTATAGCTTGTAATGAGGTATTTTTATCATAAAGAAAAATATTTTCAGTACCGGGCAACCATTTCATAAATCCGGGTAAATCGGAAGGCATCATTACCGAAACATCAAATCCGGCTTTTTTCAGAACATGAAATAATCCCAATGACCCGCCTAAACTATCACCGTCAGGATTAAAATGTCCTGAAATCAATATTTTTTTTTCTTTTGTAAGAATTTTTGAGAGTTTATCAGTAAAATCTTTTGTCAGTATTTTCACAATTGTAAAATTTAATCCGCAAATATAGGTTTTTATGTCATAATTTATATTTATATTTTTTGAAAATACATTATTGATGATTTTATTATATTTTTGCATTCAAATTAAAAAACAGAAGAAATGGGAAATATTACATTCACAATGATTAAACCTACTGCAATGAATAAAGGCTATGCAGGTAAAATTTCAGAAAAAATTACGGACGCCGGATTCAGAATTCAAGCAATGAAAATGCTGAGAATGAGTAAAGCCGATGCCGAAAAATTCTATGAAGTTCACAAAGAACGACCTTTTTACGGAGAATTAACCGATTTTATGAGCTCGGGACCGATTATTGCCGCCGTTTTGGAAAAAAACAATGCAGTTGAAGATTACAGAAAATTAATCGGCGCAACCAATCCGAAAGATGCTGCTGAAGGAACAATCAGGAAATTATATGCAACTGATATACAAGCAAATGCCGTTCACGGTTCCGACAGCGATGAAAATGCATTAATTGAAGCATCTTTTTTCTTTTCCAAAAAAGAACAATTTGATAAAGACGGAAATTTAATTTAAAAAAAAACTTTCCAAGTCGTAAAGACTCGGAAAGTTTGTTATTTGATTACAAGTTTTGAAACTTGTTTTCCGTGGTCAGTTTTAATTTCAATAAAATAAATACCGCTTTCAAAATTTCGAATATCAATCTTCGCCTGTTTTGAATTGATTTCTTTAACAAACATTTGTTTTCCGATAATATTCAAAATTTCAATTTCCTTTATCTTACTTTTTGATTTTATATTTAAAAATTCGTTTGCAGGATTAGGATAAAGTTCGACAATGTTTTTTTGCAAATTCTCAATATCGCTGCCTCCGTTTGCTAACCATAAAGTTGCGTTAGTTATTAAAATTCCGTTATCTTCTTCGTCCCATCCGTAATAAAGGTTATCACCGGGATCGCCTGTTCCGTCGTCGGCAGGAGAACTGTCAACCAAACCGACTATCCTTCCCTGTCCGAATCTTGAATATGCAACCATTACTTCCGTAGTTCCCGAGGTCGAATATCCGGTACGAAAAACAACGGGTTTTACACTTGAATTACTATTCGAATAAACAGTCATAGAAGCCGAACCGTGAAACTCCATACCGGAAACATTTCCGGCATCACCATGTAAAAGCGGATCGTTTGAATCGTTGATCATATTATGATTCGGATAATCATTTATAAAATCCGTATTTGTAAACAACATTCCGAAAGCTTTATTACTGTTTACGGAATTATTTGTAATTAAATCATTAAAAGCCGTATAAGCACTCCAACCGTCATTATCTCTGTCGGCACTTTCGTGATCGGCAACCATAAAAAGACCACCACCGTTTTGCACAAAATTCATTATTGCCGTTTTTTCGGAATAAGAAAATTGATTATTCGGTTCACATAAAACAAACACATCATAATGAGATAAATCTTGCGAATTTGAACTGTTTCCGTATGAAATATCTCGATAAGAAGGCAATGTTTCAACCGTAAATCCGCGCTTTACCATTTCAACACCCCATGCAGAAATCGCTCCGTCCCAATATGTTTCTGAAGTTGAGGAAGTTATTCCGGACTGTGCCGGTGAAGGTATCGGCTCCGTATGATCAATAACCCAATCGGCATTACCTGCTTCCTCAGATTTTGTATTATCAAACAGTATTTTTTGTGCATTTACATTCAATAAAAAACTTAATGATAATAAAATTGTTACACTTAATTTTTTCATGTGTTTATTTTTAATAATTTTCAATTGTCACATAGGAACACCTGCTTGTAAGTATTTCTTTATTAAAAATTACCGAAACTGCAAAAACAACTTCGGTAAATATTTTTTAAAAATGCAAAATTATTCTTTGAT
>JAOZQB010000245.1 GCA_029932445.1 Bacteroidales bacterium
ATTTGCTTAACAGCAAGATAGATATTAAATTTAAAATTTTCATGAATAATACGGGATAACAAAAGCAAAACCCAACAAGATATGTACGAGAACAATAATCCCTATAATTTGTAACAGATGTATGTCTTACATGATTTTTTTCTTCAAATTTAAATAAACTTTTAAATTTACAAATTATTGCAATACTTAATGTAATGTTTATTTCCTGCAAATTAAAATGATCCAATCTTCCGAAACATATGCAGATCTTATTATTCCGGTTCCGCTGCCGAAGTTGTTTACATATGCCGTTCCTGAAAAATTAAATCTTGAATGTGAACCGGGAAAGCGAGCAATCATTCAATTCGGAAAGAAAAAAATTTATACGGGAATAATAAAATCAGTTCATCATAACAAACCGAATTATGAAACGAAAGATATTATTTCAATTATCGACAACCATCCGATTATCAATGAAATACAGTTCAAATTCTGGGATTGGATTGCCGAATATTATATGTGCACACTCGGTGAAATTTATAAAGCTGCACTTCCTGCCGGTTTAAAATTGGAAAGTGAAACCAATATTATTCTTAACAACGAAACTGATTTTTCCGGTATTTCAGAAAAAGAAGAATTTATAATAGGCATACTTACAAATGAAAATTCTTTAACCATAAGCAAAATAGAAAAGGAAACGGATTTTAATGTTTTACCGATATTAAAAAAATTAATTGATAAAGGAATTGTTTTCGCTGAAGAAAGATTGAAAAAATCATACAAACCAAAATACGAAGATTATATTTCTTTACCTGATGAACTTAATGATGAAACATATTTGGCGGAAGTTCTTGAAATCTTAAAAAGAGCAAAAAAGCAAAGTGATTTGTTATTGTGTTTTATTTATTTAAAAAAATACGGAAGTGAACGATTTAACAGTTTAAAACCGGCTGAGAGCTTTCTTAAAAAAGATGTATTAAAGCATTGCAATTCATCAGCATCGCATTTAAAAACACTTATCGATAAGGGATTTCTGGCTTTGCAAAAAAAAGAAGTCAGTCGGTTAATTGCCGAAAAATACGAAAATATTGAAATAAAAAATCTTAATGCATATCAAAAGAAAGCTTTAAAAGAGATTAAATCAAAATTTACGGAAAAAGATGTTGTATTGCTGCACGGTGTTACGTCTTCCGGGAAAACCGAAATTTATATTAAACTGATTAAAGAACAACTTGCCGAAGGAAAACAAGTTTTATATTTGCTTCCGGAAATTGCACTGACGGCTCAAATCACGATACGTTTAGAAAAAATCTTCGGCGAAAAACTCGGCGTTTATCATTCAAAATTTAATGATAATGAACGCGTTGAAGTATGGAAAAATTTGCAAAAAGGAAAGTTTCAAGTTATACTCGGCGTGCGTTCTTCCGTTTTTCTGCCTTTTGATAATTTAGGTTTAATTATTGTTGATGAGGAACACGAAAATACCTATAAACAATACAATCCCGCACCCCGTTATAATGCAAGAGATGCATCAATAATTTTAGCAGGATTACATAAGGCAAAAGTTTTGCTCGGTACCGCAACACCTTCAATAGAAAGCTATTACAATGCCAAATCCGGAAAGTTTGCATTAGTTGAATTGTTACAGAGATACAAAGACATCAGTTTGCCTGAAATTAAAATTGCAGACATTAAAGAAGCACGAAGGAAAAAGCAAATGAAATCGTTATTTGCTCCTGATATGCTGAAAGGAATTGACGAAGCCCTACAAAATAAAGAGCAAATTATTTTGTTTCAAAATCGACGCGGATTTTCTCCTTATACCGAATGTGAAACCTGCGGATATATTCCCAAATGTGAGCATTGCGATGTCAGTTTAACGTATCATAAATATACGAACCAATTGATTTGTCATTATTGCGGCTATTCGGAACGGGCAACGAAAATTTGTAAAGCTTGTGAAAGCCCGGCAATGGTAACACGCGGTTTCGGGACACAAAAAATTGAAGATGAAATAAAACAGTTTTTCCCCGATGTTAAAATTGCCAGAATGGATTTGGACAGTACGGGAAGCAAAAAAGCATATCATAAAATTATTTACGATTTTGAAAACGGTAATACCGATATTCTTATAGGTACACAAATGGTAAGCAAAGGTTTAGATTTCGACAATGTGGCTTTGGTCGGTATTATGAATGCCGATAATATGTTAAATTTTCCGGATTTCAGAGCACACGAACGAAGTTTTCAACTGATGGCACAAGTCAGCGGCAGAGCCGGACGGAAAAAGAAACAAGGGAAAGTAATTATTCAGACGACCGATAAAAAACATCCGATTATCAAGAATGTTGTTGAAAATAATTATGAAGCCATGTTTATGTCCCAATCAACTTTGAGAAAGCAATATCACTATCCGCCGTTTTTCAGACTAATTCAACTGAGTATTAAACATCGAGAAAAAAACATTACGGATTTAGCAGCAAGTAAATTAGCAGAAAAATTAACTGCTGTATTCGGAAGACGTATTCTCGGTCCTGAATATCCCGTTATTTCAAGAATAAAAAATCGTTACATCAAAACCATTTTGATAAAAATTGAACGTAAACTGTCACATAAAAAAGCAAAAGAACTTATTACGGCAAGCATCAATGATGTTAAAAGTAATGATAAGTTCAAATATGTTCAAATTATTGCCGATGTGGATCCGATGTAACGGATAGTTTATAATTTCTTAAAAAAAACGTTTAAAATCTTCCTTCGGAACCGAAACACAAATTCGAGAATATTTTTCAACGGCAATATCCGTTCGTTTTGTAAAATAATTCAAAGGGACACTGCCGATTTTTGATGCTTTTAATTCTTCAAATGATTTATTAACAATTACAAAAATTCCGACAGGTGTCTCATTTTGATAAAATTCTTCGGCAAGAATTCCTTTTTCTCGTAATAATTTGATATTGGCGGTAATATCATTGACGGTTTTTTCTTTGAAAATTTTTGCTGCTTTTTTACCTTCGGGTGTTGACAGAATTTTCTCAACTAAAATTTGTGCAAACGCATTTATCCCGTTTCCGGAATATAACAAACGCACGGCAAATTCGTCGTTAAATTCCTGATTTTTGCAGTGCATAAAACCGATACGCTGACCACTCAAACCGATTGATTTACTGAAACTTTCGGTAATGATAACATTATTATAATGTAACAATTTTTGATACAAATCATCGCTGTTATCATAAAACAATCTTCTGTAAGGTCCGTCCCAAATGACCGTCGTATTTTGTTTACTTAAAACTTCTAATACTTCAAATAGCTTTTTGTCATCGGTTTTGCTGCCGGTCGGATTATTCGGGTCGCAAATAATTAATGCAGCGTTTTCAAATTTTTCCGGATTAGCTATTATTTCATCAAAGTTGTCGTAAAAATCTTGTTCTTTTTCAGCAATTTTCAAGGCATTGGAATAAGCTCCCCAATAAAATGAATGTGTATAAATGCGTTTAACATTCAGAGATTGAAAAACTAAAGATAAACCGTGCATTCCTCCTGCGGTAATAAAAATATTTTCCTCAGAAGTTTTTCCGTTAAAAAATTCTTCATTAATTGCTTCTCGTAAAGGCAACATTCCTTTGGAATGCGGATAATATTGAATGGTCGGTGAATTGAAATTAATCTTCGGAATAATTTTCGATAAATCAATTGTTACAACTTGATTAATACCGCGATTAAGATATAGAAATTCTTCTCCTGTTTTTCGACTTTCTTCACGCAAATCTTCACCGATTTTTACGATGGCGGAAAATTTTGCTCCGCTTTTGATTGTTTTCATGTGTCTATTTTTATTATTTTCAAAGGTCACATAGGAACACCCGCATGTGAACTTTATTTAATATATTTAT
>JAOZQB010000246.1 GCA_029932445.1 Bacteroidales bacterium
AAATTAAAATCTTAATTTCGCTGTGTTTTTTAAGTATAAAAATAATCGTAAAATAATGAAGAATTATAAATTAATAAACATCATTACCGGATGGTTTGTTTTTGCGGTTGCTGCATTTACATATCTTTCTACTATTGAACCTACTGCCAGTTTTTGGGATTGCGGAGAATTTATTACGACCGGATTTAAAATGGAAGTCGGGCATCCGCCGGGAGCTCCTTTTTTTATGATATTAGCACGGTTTTTTAATCTTTTTGCATTCGGAAATGTTGCGCATATTGCAGTAACCGTTAATGTTTTATCTGCATTAGCAAGTGCTTTTACAATTCTGTTTTTATTTTGGAGTATTACTCATATAGGAAGACGTATTATTGCTAAAACCGAAACTCCTTCAAAAGGTCAATTAATTGCAATTATCGGCAGCGGAGTTGTCGGTGCTTTAGTTTATACTTTTTCTGATTCTTTTTGGTTTTCTGCCGTTGAAGGGGAAGTCTATGCAACATCAGCGTTCTTTACGGCTATTGTTTTTTGGGCAATTCTGAAATGGGAGAATGAAGCCGATCAAAAATATGCTAACCGATGGTTGATTTTAATCGCCTATTTAATGGGGCTTTCAATCGGTGTTCACTTGTTGAATTTATTGGCAATACCGGCGATTGTTTTTATCTATTATTTTAAAAAATACGAAACATCAAAAAAGGGTATTTTCTATGCTTCATTAATTTCTCTGGGCATATTGGTGCTAATTATGTACGGTATAATTCAGGGTTTATTTGTAATCGGTTCTAAATTTGAATTGTTATTTACAAACAGTTTCGGTTTGCCGTACTTTACCGGACTTATTTTTTATTTCGCTTTACTTTTTGCAGGTATTATATACGGAATTTACCATACTTTAAAGAAGAAAAAAGTATTGTGGAATACCATCTTTACAATGCTTGCCGTTATCCTCATCGGTTATTCTACATTCGTTATTATTTTAATCCGTTCAAAAGCGGATACACCGATGAATCAAAACAAACCCGACAATGTCTTTTCCCTCTTAAGTTACTTAAACAGAGAACAATATGGAGACCGACCTTTGTTTTACGGACAGTATTTTAATGCCCCTTTGGATAATGACAATCCGTATCCGAAAGTAAAACCCGTTTATTATGATAAGAAAGATGAAAACGGCAAGGATAAGTACGTAATTGTTGATTATTCCAGAAAACGAAATTTCACACCCGAATACGAAACATTTTTCCCGAGAATGTACAGTGATTCCGAAAGTCCGGATCACATTCAGGGTTATATTAATTGGACGGGAACAAGTGAAGATGATTTCTATTTTGCAAAAACAGACCCTAAAACAGAGCAGGTTATCCGAAACAGATACGGCGAAATTCAATACGATCATTTTAATCCGAAAAAACCGCCGACTTTCGGAGAAAATTTGAAGTTTTTCTTCAGTTACCAGCTTAATTATATGTATTTCAGATATTTTATGTGGAATTTTACCGGCAGACAAAACGATATTCAAGGTCACAGAACATCTGTCGGAAGAAATAATGTAAAAGACGGAAATTGGATCAGCGGAATAAAATTTATTGATTCTTGGCGACTCGGTAATCAAGATAAAATTCCGAAGGCAATGAAAGATAACAAAGCTCGGAATACATATTTCTTTTTACCTTTTTTACTCGGAATATTAGGAATGATATTTTTATATAAACAGGGAAAACTCGGTAAAAAATATTTTTGGGTAATTCTGTTGTTCTTTTTCTTTACCGGAATAGCCATTGTAATCTATCTTAACCAACCGCCTTTCCAGCCCAGAGAACGTGATTATGCGTATGCGGGTTCATTTTACGTGTATTCTATATTTGTCGGATTCGGGCTTGCATTTTTATATAATTTCCTGAAAAAATATACAAAAGAAATAGCCGGCGCAACAATAGCCGTTGTTTTAGCTTTACCGGCACCGATTATTATGGCACAACAAAATTGGGATGATCACGACAGAAGTCACAGATTTACAACACGCGATTACGCCGAAAATTATTTAAGCTCTTGTGATAAAGATGCCGTCCTTTTTACAAACGGTGATAATGATACCTTCCCTTTATGGTATGTTCAGGAAGTTGAAGGTTTCAGAACAGATGTTCGGGTAATTAACTTAAGTTACTTTAATACAGATTGGTACATAAATCAAATGCGAAAACGTGCCTATTTATCTCCGCCGATTGATTTTACGCTGACATCCGAACAATGTGAGCAAGGCAAAAGAGATGTTATTTACAAAATAGAAAATCCTAATATTTATCTGCAGGAACGCTATAAAGCAAATAAAGATATTTTTGAAATTGAATACAAAGAAAAATTTAATGCTTACTTTAATTATTTAGCAAGTTCCAATTTTAAATCAAAATTTCCGCAAGAATTTAGCGCATTGTCTAAAGGATATCAAACAATAAATCCGATTCAATTTTATTCGTTTATAAAGAAATTAGACAATAAAGAATTGCTGAAAGACAAAGATGTAAATCTTGACTTGCAAAAAATAAAAGATTTAAATTCAGGATTTGTAAAACTTGTCGAAAAAATTTCGTCGGCAGGTGTTCCTTTACAAACCATTGTCTCGCACATCGGACATGATGAAAACGCCTATAAAGCACCCTTGCAAAACGGTGATATGGTTAATTATTTGCCGACGACAAAGTTTGTTTTACCGGTTGATAAAAAAACAGTTTTAACAAACGGAATTGTTGCTGAAAAAGATTCTTCCAAAATTCTTAATACCGTTAAATGGGATATTCGAAAACAACATATTTCAAAAAATGAAATGATGGTATTAGATATGTTAGCAACGAATAAATGGAAACGTCCCATTTATTTTGCAACAACTGTCGGAAACAGTTTGTATATGAATTTAGAAGACTATTTCCAATTAGAAGGTTTGGCCTATAAAGTTGTTCCCGTTAAATCTCAAAACAACTCTTTCGGTTCGGAAGGACGGGTTAATTCAGATATATTATATGAAAAATTAATGAATGAATTTAAATGGGGCGGATTAGACACAAATCCGGATAAGATTTATTTGGATGAAAATAATCGTCGTTTTATTATGAACTTTAAAAGCAGTTTCAAAGCACTTGCCGAACAATTAGTTAAAGAAGGAAAATATGAAAAAGCCGAAAAAGTTTTGAATAAATGCACCGGAATATTTACAAACGATTTATCTCCCTACGGCTATTATGATGTGTTGCTGGCAGATTTGTATTTTAAAATTAACAAAGCCGAAAAAGGAACTGCAATTTTAAAATCGGCGGCTGAAAACTATCAAGAAGAACTTAATTATTACTGTTCTTTAGACGATAAATACCTGGAAGGTATGCAAGATGATGTCGGACGATTAGGTGCTTTATATCAAGAAGTTCTGAAAAAACTGTATGCCAACAAGCAAAGTGAACTTGCAAATACTTATACCTTGCAGGCATACAGCATGTTGGAAGATCGTTTTGCGTTTAATTCAACCTTAGCAGGTTTACCCGAAAGAGCATCACAAGAACGCTGGTATTCTAATTTGCCGGATTATAAAATGGGGCTGTTTCAATTTAATATGTTCTTAGGTCAACATATCAGCAACCGATAAAATATTTTGAATTACAAAAAAGGAGCAATACTAAAATTGCTCCTTTTTTATCACCTTAAACTGAATTATTCATATAACTCTGGGGCTAAATGTCTGAAAATCACAAAGTTAACTTACGCTGTTTTATTTTGATTATTTCCCAAATTCGGGATATAGACCATTTAACAATA
>JAOZQB010000247.1 GCA_029932445.1 Bacteroidales bacterium
ATGTTTTATTAAAACTTCACTGTCCTCTCGTATCGCATCTTCAACGGTTTTAATATTTGAAAGTTGAATCGCACTCAAATACATCTCTGCCGCTTTCATTTTTTCATTTTTTGCAAACAACAAATGCCCGTAATTAATAAAATCGTATGCGGTAGGTTTCTCACCAATCAGCTTTTGAAAATAAGATTCTGCTGTGTCAAATTTCCCGACAAGAAAGGAACACCAAGCTAAAGGTCGCATAACACTTTTATTATCAGCATCATAATATTCAACCTTAAAATATTTCTTTAATGCATTTTCATAATCTTCCAATGCCAAATAACAATGTCCTATATTTGCCTGAATATGTAAATTTTTTTCGTCTTCTTTCTCTGCCGACAAATAATATTTTAAAGCATCCTCATATTTTTGGAGTTTTCGATAACAAAATGCAATTTTTTTAGTTAACCAAAGAGAGGGTTCTTTTATTATTTCCGCTTTTTTATAATTCTCGGAAGCTTTTTTAAAATTTTTAATTTTCTGATAACAAAATCCTATTTTCTCATAACGTTTTGCTTCTTTATTTCCTTTTAAAGATAATGTTTCCAATATTTTCGCTGCATCCGAATAAAATTCTTTTTTAAAATACATTTCGGAAATTTTCTCAAGAACAGTTTCATCATTTATTAAGATATCATATAATTTTGTATTATGAATATCTAAATCCGTTTCAAAAATATCTTCTATTTCATTTTTTAAGGGATGCAATTTGAAAAAACGATATAAATCTTGAATATAGCGTGTAAATATCTGATTATCATCAGAATCTTTGTTTAACAATTTGTCTTCATTCTTAATTTCTTCGGTTTGTTTGCTTTCTTGTTTAAATAACTCAATAATCATATTTCGTTGTGCTGCAGGCATCATTCCTATATTCAGGCAAAAAGAATATTTATCGGAATTACACATAAACGGTGATCGTTCAAGACCTCGAATAAATATGTCAGCATCAAAATCTTCACCAAAATCGGAAAAGATTTTTTTAACTTCCGCATTTTCAGCATAAAACGGCATAAACCAATTGGCCGCTTGTCTGTAAAACGGGAAATTTTTAAATCCGGCAAAAGCACTCATAAATACATCCGAACCTTCCAATTGTAATTTTGAAAAATCCGCCATTTTATCAAGTAAATCAGGAGCATCGTCAAACAATTCTTCCCAATCGGGATTTGAATCTTCAATTAAGCCGTCAGAAAGAATATCATCTAAGTTTAATTTATCCTGGATTTTCGGTCGGAACTTTTGCATCTCCGGAATAATTTCATCTTGAAGTCGCTGAGAAAGTTTTTCGGTTTCTTTTGATCGTACAATTTGATAAATTATTTGTTCGGTATATTTTGAAATATTTTCATCATTCCTGACAGATTTCAATCGAGAAACGATATCGTTATATAAAGAAATTCGTTTATCATAATAATAAAATGCCAAAACAATACCAACCAAGGCTCTGTTCCACACAAAGGGTTTGTTCGCATCATAAAAATCGAATAAAGCATGAAATTTTCTTTTATCAAAATGCCTTAATAGGCTAATTGTCAATGCACTGACAATTATGCTCATTTCATGCGAATACAATTTCCCGGAAGCAGAATATTTTTTTAAGAATAAATAATCTTCTTCGGACAAATAGTCTGTGAGCCAAATTAAAAAAAACAATTTATACAATTTTGATTTTCTTACTTCTTCCTCAGAAGCTAAATTATCTTTAATAAGTTCTTTAATTTCGGAAACTATACTGATTTCATAATTTGCTGTTTGCTCATACAGCAATCTCTTTTGTGCAGTCAATTTATTTGAAGATGCAAATTTCAATAAATAGCTTGATTTGGCAGCATCTGCAATTTTAAGAATCTGTCTTCTGATTCCGTTATATACATTTATTTTTTCCGGATCTTTCACACCTTTCAGACTGTATTCCAAAAGATAATTGTAAGTTTCTTTTTGCTTATTAAAATTCTGTTGTAATTCCTGATTTTGAATTTCATCAAGAATACTTCCGGTTAAAATAAATGCATCAGCAAGTTTATTATCGGTAATAAGATTACCAATTTGTTTATGTTGTAAAAAAATATCTTTCGCTGTCATAAAATCATATCATTTAATTTTAAAAAGATACAAAAACAATACAATTTATATTTAATGACAATTCGTCAGTCATAAATTTGTTGAATGTCAATTAAATTATGTATTTTTGAACGTTTTAAATAAAAATTTTATGGCAACGAAAAAAAAAATTGCATCTATTATTGATTTTTTTAAAAAAGATATTGATTTTAAATCAGATATTGAACGATTCAGGACACAATCACTTATTCGATTTATTTTAATAGGTATATTATTACTGAGTCTTTTTATGATAAAAACAATTATTGACGGAACATATTCCTCACTCTATGTTCAGTCAGTAATCTTATTAATATTATTTTTAAGTTTATTTTTATTCAGATTAGGCAAACATAAATTTGTAGGTAATTTTTTGTCACTTTTTTTAATTCTGTTTGAATCTTCTTCTGTCTTTTTTAATTATTCAGGAGACATTCCGATGAATTTTATGGTAGATGAATTCTATCTGTTTATTGCATTTTTAGTATTTACACCAATGTTTGCTTCAAAATGGTTAGTTCTTGTAAACACTTTAATCGTAATAATCAGTTCAATAATTGCTTTCTATTTTAAAAAAAATGCTTTCCCGCCAGAAATTGTTCATACAGCAGCAATCGGAATCGGAGTTTATATTTTATCCGTTATAATCGTATTTATTTTCAGCTATTTATATACCGATATTCTTTATAAAGCAATAAGTGAACTTCATAAAAAATTCAAAAGTGAAGAAGAAAAGAATAAAGAATTACTTCAAAATGCGCAAATGATTCGTTTTCAAAATGAAGAAATTCAAATTGCCAAAGAAAAAGCGGAAGAAAGCAATCGTTTAAAATCATCGTTTTTATCAAATATGTCACATGAAATTCGTACACCGATGAATGCTGTTTTGGGTTTTACCGAAATTCTTAAAACAACAGAACTTAACGATAAACAAGAAGGATATATAAAAATTATCGAAACAAGCGGAAAACATCTTCTCAACCTAATTAATGATATAATTGATATCTCAAAGTTGGAATCGAATCAAATAAAAATAGAAGAATCCCAATGTCATTTAAACTTTTTATTGAATGAATTAAAAGATTTTTTTATTCTTAATTTAATTAAAGAAAATAAAGAACACGTAAAAATCAAACTTAATAATGGTTTTAATGACAATCAGGATATAATATATACCGACAGTCTCAGATTAAGACAAATATTGATAAACTTAATAAGTAATGCCGTCAAATTTACTGATAAAGGAGAAATTGAAATTTCTTATACATTAAATCAAGATTCTATGTTACTGTTTTCGGTAAAGGATTCAGGTATAGGGATTCCGAAAAATGAATTAAATATGATTTTTGAACGTTTCAGACAATCAGATGAATCCACCGAAAAGAAATACGGCGGTACCGGACTCGGTCTGGCAATTGCCAAAGCATGCACAAATCTTTTAAACGGTAAAATTTGGGTTGAATCGGTTAAAGAAAAAGGCTCAACATTCTTTTTTACTATTCCGTATAAACCGGTTGTTTAAATTTAGTTTTCTAAAAGAAAAAACCCTTATAAATCTTTTATTTATAAGGGTTTAAATGTTTTGAAAGCGGTCCGGACGAGACTTGAACTCGCGACCCCATGCGTGACAGGCATGTATTCTA
>JAOZQB010000248.1 GCA_029932445.1 Bacteroidales bacterium
ATTTGAGAACATCGATTAACGACTAACGATTTTTGAAGTAAAAAACAAAAAATATCATATTTTGAAAAATATATACTTATTATTTTTACTAAACTTCGTAATTCTTAAATCGTTAATCATTGTTCTATATTCAAAAAAAATTCATAGAAACTAAAGTAATTGCAATGAAATTGCAGAGTTTTAACTTAATAATTTAGAATAAAAAACCTTATGTCTTATTTCTGACATTAACAGGGACAACAAAATCAAATTTTTTAATACTTATTAACAATTGATATTACATAAACGCCTAATTCAATAAATTTAAGTGAAACTGATTTGCATTTAATCCTCTGTTTATCAACAAAATAATACTATGACTTGCAGATATAAGGTCAAAACGGAAATCGTTCAATCATTAAAATAATTGACACACCGAATGCTGCTCCGGCTGTTATTAAAGTTAAATCTCTTCGAGGAACTTTAATAAAATAAACCAAAACACTTGCCAAGCTCAAATAACTGATAACAATGATGATTTGACCGATTTCCAAACCGAGATTAAAAGCAAATAAAGGTTTCACAATATTCTCTTCATTGCCTAATAATTCTCTTAAATAATTCGAGAAACCCAAACCGTGAATTAATCCGAAAAACATTGCAAGTGCATATTTCAGATGATGTAATTTCCTGTCATTAACATTTTCCTTATAAAAGAAATCGGAAAATGCTGAAATAAAAATCGTTACCGGAATTAAAAACTCAATTAAACCGGTAGGAATATTAATAACTTTTAATGTTGCCAAAGCTAAAGTTGTTGTATGTCCGATAGTAAAAGCCGTTACGAGAATTAAAACTTTTTTCCAATCTTTCAGCAAATAAACAGCAGCCAAAGCCGTTAAAAAAAGGATGTGATCATACCCGTTTAAATCAGTAATATGTTCAATCCCCAGATTTAAATACATCGAAAACATAATCAGGTCTTTACATAAATAAAATCAAACTGACTGCCATCACCATCATACCGGCAATCAAACCGTATATTGCAGAATGCGGTTGTCCGTATTCCCTCGCCGTCGGTAATAACTCATCCAAAGAAATAAAAACCATAATTCCGGCAACGGCAGCAAATAATAAACCAAAGACAGTATCGTTTAAAAAAGGCATTAAAATCGCAAAACCGATAATAGCTCCGACGGGTTCAGCTAATCCGGATAAAAAAGAATACCAAAATGCTTTTTTCTTGTTTCCGGTTGCATAATATAAGGGAATTGAAACCGCAATGCCTTCGGGAATATTATGTATGGCAATAGCTACCGCAATGGCAATACCCAATGCAGGATCGGATAATGCTGCCGTAAATGTAGCTAAACCTTCAGGAAAATTATGAATGGCAATGGCAACGGCTGAGAGCATTCCCATTTTTAACAATTTCTTTTTTTTAGCTTTTTCAACTTCGCTTTCCACATCTTCAGCTTTGTGAATTTCATGCGGATTTTCAAATTCCGGAATTAATTTGTCAATTATTGCAATGATAAACATTCCGCCGAAAAACCCTAAAATCGTATACCAATTTCCCAATTTATTACCATAAACACCGGTTAAACTTATTTGTGCCTTCGAAAAAATTTCAACCATTGAAACATAAATCATAACACCGGCAGAAAAACCCAATGAGACCGATAAAAATTTCGTATTTGTTTTTTTAGCAAAAAATGCCAAAGCACTGCCTATCCCTGTTGAAAGTCCCGCAAAAAGTGTTAATAAAAATGCTCTTATTATTATTTCAGTTGTCATTTTTTCATTCTTGATAAAATAATTGTTTAACTTTTCTGATTTTCTCTTCTAAAGGTAAATATCCGTCAATTTTATATATTTTGTAACCGTCTTTTTCCATTTTTCGAAACCAAGTCATTTGCCGTTTTGAAAATTGGTAAATGGCAATTTCTAATTTCGAAAACATCTCTTCATACGACAATTCTCCGAGAATATATTCCGTAATAAACTTATATTCCAAACCGTAATATTTTAATGTTTCAACGGGGACGTTCTTGTTAATTAAATTTTCAACTTCCTCAATCATACCGGTTTGCAGTCGTTCCTTTAACCTTTGCGTAATTCTTTTTCGTCTTGAATTTCGGTCAAAAACAATCTGAATATTTAAACTTTTAATTTCAGGATAAGAAAAATCAAAATCGGAATGCTTTTGATAATAAAGTGCAATTTCAACAGCTCTTATTAATCTTTTTCGATTAGATGTATCGCTTCTGTTATGCAATTCTATATTTGTTTTCAAAATCTCAATTAATTCGTCATCCGTTTTTTCTTTAAGTTTGCTTTTTAAATCTTCATCATGCGGAACATTAATTAATTTATAACCTTTTAAAACCGCATCAATATACATTCCTGTTCCGCCGCATAAAATCGGTAATTTATTTCTTTTTTTCAGATCTTTATAAACGTTCAAAAAATCTTTTTGATATTCAAACACATTATATTTATAACCTGCTTCGGCAATATCAATTAAATGATACGGTATTTCTTTTTCCTTAAGGATAAAATCTTCTAAATCTTTGCCCGTTCCGATATCCATTCCTCGATATACTTGTCGCGAATCTGCACTGATAATTTCTCCGCCGAATTCATAAGCAATATGAGCGGCTAATGATGTTTTTCCGCCGGCAGTTGCCCCCATTATGCTTATAATATCATGTGCTGAAGTTTTCATAAATTGAAAACAAATGTAAAAAATTATTATTAAATCATAACTTACAACTTAATATGAATTATTTATATTATTCAGGAGTAAAAGTTAAATGTTTGAAAATTATAAAGTTAGATTACGACTTTTTTTTGATTATTTCCGGAATTCGAATTATTAAACATTCAACAACAATCAGCATAAACTTTTGACTTTCAACTTTATAAACTTTTAACTCCACATTTTATGAACGATGAAACCTTCACGAAAGGAATAATATAAGTTAATGAACTTTTAATTTTATAAACTTTTTACTCTTTAAACTTTTAACTAATTTTGCGGCGTATGTCAAATTTCATAAATATAAAAAACAAAAAAGCAAGACACGATTATGAGTTGCTTGATAAATTCGTTGCAGGAATTCAATTATACGGAACAGAAATTAAATCTGTTCGAGCAGGAAAAGCAAGTTTAAATGACTCGTATTGTTTTTTGCTTACAAAACCCGGTAAACCCGGAAAAACTGAAATATTTGTAAAAATGCACATTTCGGAATATTCTCACGGAACATATGCCAATCATCTGCCAAAACGGGACAGAAAACTTCTTTTATCTCGAAAAGAAATTAATAAAATTGAAAAGAAAATAAAAGCAACTTCCTTAACGATTGTCCCTATTCGATTGTTTATCAACGATAAAGGACTTGCTAAATTAGAATTTGCAATTGCAAGAGGAAAAAAATATCACGATAAACGCGAAACTTTAAAACAAAACGATGATAAACGCGAAATGGACAGATTAAAGAAAATGAGATTTTAAAAATATTGTGTTCAAATAAAATAATTGAATTAGGTGTTTATGTGATAATTGTTTTGTTCGTTAAAATAATGAATTCAAAAATAAAATAATAAGGTTTTAGTCATTCGCTGATAAATTACTATTAAGGTTTACCAAAAAGATAAGATTTTTGTAAAACTAAACCACTATGGATTGATTTGAGAACATCGATTAACAACTAACGATTTTTGAAGTAAAAAACAAAAAATATCATATTTTGAACAATATATACTTCTTATT
>JAOZQB010000249.1 GCA_029932445.1 Bacteroidales bacterium
CCGATTAACGTGGCCTACGCGGCAGCCATTGCCGAGCGGGCGGGACATACCGTCACTCGTTTGGACTGCCGAGTCCATCGTCTAACCCAGCCTCAGGCTGCGGAAAAACTTAAAAAAGGTACTGAAATTTTGAAAAAAGCAACAGCTTTAGAAAAAGAAATTGTTGCTATGGTTGAAGAAAAAATTTCATGATATATCTCGACTTTCCAAGTTTAAAACTTGGAAAGTTTTTTTTATTCTGAAATCCGTTTTAAAGAACCCGACTCAGGATAAAATTCAACAGTAATTTTTTCTTTAAAAAGATTTGCCGGAATTAAATTTAATATTCCTATTTGTGGTATAACAAGGTTTGTTTTATATAATTTCTTATCATCTAATATGATATTTACCTCTGCAGTTCCCGGTATTCGATAAATTATTCCTTTATTTTTTTCATTCAAATTCAGATTACTTTTTAACGGAATTTCTTTTTTTATTAAATTTAAAATTACCGGAGTATCAACTGTATCAGTTGTAATCCCTTTATTTTCAGAGAAATAAAACATTATTTCTGATTTATTTTCAGTCGTATTTTCGGGAATAAACTCAAATTGATAATTTTTTATAAATTTCATTTCTCTGCCGGTAAACAAACTCATATAATTACGTTCCAGTTCGGACAATTTTTTCAACATTTGTTTTAAAGCGACTCCGTCAGGAAAGTTATTCCCGTCATTTTCTCCCGTTAATAACGCATATCGATCATCACGTAAATTAAAAATTATATCTGCTGTTTCTTTTGCTTGTTTTGCTTTGCTTTTATACACTTCTTTTTTTCGAATAACCGGAATTTTAATCATCACAGAATCCCTTATAACTTCCTTATATATAGTATCATAACGTACTTCTCTTACCGAGTGCAATGAAATATCAGCATAATCAGAAACACTTGTTTTAAGTTCTCGATTTTGAATATTATTTTGTTCCGTATTAACTTTACCTGCCTGAATATCACTTAAATTAATACCTGAAATAAAACTTTCTTTACTTAAATTGATAAGTAAAGAATTAATATTTCCGGATGAAATTATGCGAAAGATTTTCGATGAATCTATAACAGGTATTGTTTTTACGGAAAAGTCAGTAATATAAAAATGGGTTTCATTTTTTAAAACGGCATTTTTTGTATTAAAATATAGATGTGTATAATCGGCAAAAATTCCTTTCTGTTTTATTTCCTGTGTGATTTCAGCCGTTACAATCAATTTAGCTTTAGGAAGTGCATAAACGATTCCCGGCTCCTCACATTTTTTGTGAGTGATTTTTTCCGTATAAAAAGATGTTTTACAGGAGACTAAAAAAAACAATAAAACAATACCGGTAATTTTAAATATATTCATGGTGTTTAAAATTATTTATTTATAGGATATTCATCCGGATTATTTTTAAAATCTTTCGGATCGGCTATATGTTTTCCTTTTTCAATATTTTTTTTATATTCTTCACTTTCACGTTTTTCAACATCTGTTTCATTGACATCTCTTCCATTTTTATATATTATTGTGTCTTTTTCACCGTTTTCACCGTAAAATATCCAAACACCGTCTTTTAAATCATTTTTATACTGTCCTTTTACTTCTATTTTTCCGTTTTTATAATATCGAAGCATCGGACCTTCCATTTTCCCGTTAACTATTCTTGCTTTTAAAAAAGCTTGACCGTTTTTATAAAACTTTAGCCACAAACCGATTTGTGTTCCGTTGTCATACGTACGCTTATCATATATTTGTCCGTTTTTATAAAAAATAATCTGCTCACCGTTTAAGCTGTCATTCAGAAAATTCTCTTCTTTAACTTTTATATTATTTTGATAATAAATCCATTTCCCCGTTTTTTTCTTTCCTACATAAGTTCCTTCAGAAATCAAATTCTCAGTTTCATCAAAAAATTTTGCATTTGCCGTATCACCGGTTTCATTATAATTTAACAAAGCTGCTAATTTTCCGTTTTCATGATAACGTTTTAATTCTCCGACCGGTTTATCATCCTGAAAATAAACTTCGTATGCTGTTACACCGTTTGAATACACTTTCATCCATTTACCCTGTTTCAATCCGTTTACATCCGTTTGATTAATTTTACCTTCTTCAGTAAGTTTGATAATTTCGGCATCGGGACGAGCCTCTTCTTCCTTAAAAATCTCATGATATTGCTTTAAAGTATCCTTATATATTTTTGCTAAATAGCCAAAATACGGTTTACTCTGTTTTTTATTCGCATCATAGTAATTTGCGGCAAAATTTCTTAAAATCAGATGAAAGCTATCCAATTCTGTCTTAAATTTTTCGTCATACACTTCGTGATTTTCCTTCCTGATTCCTTTATTAATATACTTTCCGGCAGATTTAACAGAAAAATTATCTTTCAAGGTTTTATATTCTTGATAATACGACATCCCTATAAAATAATAAGGAGCTGCATTTTTATAATTTTCAGAAATATAATCTTTTGCCTTAGTAATACATTTTTCATACTTTCCTTTCTCATAATAATTCTCAATTTTAGAAAGTTTCTTATCTTGTGAATAAATTAAAAAAACGGGAAGAATAAATACAACTGTTAATATATACTTTTTCATTATTGAGCTTTTACGGTTATTAACTTAACAAAAATAAAAAATATTTATTGCAGAACAAAGTCAAATATTTTTATGTGCTTTTTTTGACTATTTCTTTTGTTTCTTGCAACTTTTACACTATTTTTAAGGTCAATAATGATACCGAAATCATCAAATGAATAAACTTCTTTTTATATTTTTCATTTTTTTAACTTCCGGAAGCTTTGCTCAACACGAAGCAGACTACTGGTATTTCGGGAATTATGCCGGTTTAGATTTCAGTTCGGGAAAACCGGAACCCTTAACAGACGGGCAATTAAAAAACTATGAAGGATGTGCAGTTGCTTCTGATTCTTCCGGAAATTTGTTGTTTTACACGAACGGTGTAACAGTCTGGAATCGAGAACATCAAATTATGGAAAACGGAACAGATTTATTCGGAGATACATCTTCAACACAATCTGCAATTATTATTCCTCAACCCGAAAATGACAGCTTATTCTATATTTTCACAACTGATGAATTATCGGTGAATACAAAAACACTTTATACTGACGGATTAAACTATTCAATAGTAAATATTCAAAAAAATTCAGGGAACGGAAAAATTACGGTAAAAAATATTCATTTACTGGATTCCGCAACCGAAAAAATTACGGCCGTAAAACATCAAAATAATAAAGATTATTGGATTATTACTCACAATTGGGGAGATGATGCCTACTATTCCTGGTTACTTGATGAAAACGGATTAAATCCTGTTCCGATTATTTCACCCATCGGAACAGCAATCGGAAATGACCAGAGAATGTCAATCGGTTATATGAAAGCTTCTCCGGACGGTTCTAAAATAGCTGCTTCAATCTTGTTATTGACAAAATGGGAAATTTTCGATTTTAATAATCTCACGGGAAGTTTATCTAATTTAATTGAAATTAACTTCCCCTATTTATATTTAGCTTACAGTTGTGAATTCTCACCCGACGCATCAAAACTATATATTAGTCTGAATGATACCCTGTTACAAGCAAATATGAATGCCGGAACACAATCTGACATTCAAAATTCACTGACAAAAATTGCAATTTTCAATTCTCCGATCGGTGCCGTTCAAAATGCAAATAACGGAAAAATATACATTACCAATGACCTTGC